>BQJM01000043.1 GCA_021604705.1 marine bacterium B5-7
GATCTCCATCTATCTCCACTGTCATCCCGCACTTGATGCGGGATCTCCGTCTATCTCCACTGTCATCCCGCACTTGATGCGGGATCTCCATCTATCTCCACTGTCATCCCGCACTTGATGCGGGATCTCCGTCTATTACCATAGTGCTATCAGGAGATCCCGGCTCAAGGCCGGGATGACAGCCTTCCTATCATTCCAGAATGACAGCGCTCCAATTTACTGTACAATAGCAAGTATGAACACCGACGACCTGGACATTCACCTCAACAAATCTCAAAGTATTTTCTTAATCGGCCCGATGGGGGCTGGTAAAACCACGATCGGTCGTTATCTCGCAAAAGAATTGCAGCGTGACTTCGTCGACACAGACGAAGAAATTGTTAGTAGAACGGGTGCAGATTTAGCCTGGATTTATGATGTGGAAGGTGATGCAGGTTTTCGAAAACGCGAACAAAAAATGATAGACGAGCTCACACAGCGCCCAGGCATTGTCTTGGCAACAGGTGGCGGCGCCGTATTGCATGAGCGAAACAGAACGGCTTTGTCGTCACGCGGCTTTGTGATTTACTTAGAAGTCTCGGTGGACCAGCAAGTGGTACGCACAGAGAAAGATCAACGTCGTCCCAGTTTACGTAACCAAGATCGCGAACAGTTTTTCTCAGACATGCAGCGTGACCGCGATACACTCTACGAATCCATCGCCGATCTAACTGTCTCTACCAACAAAAAAAGTGTCCGCAATGTGGCGGTTAAGCTACTCAAGATGCTGCAGGGTTAGGGCGTATAAAAGCCTTGCGCAAGTCTCGCGGCGTGTTGTAATTCATGATCAGCAGAATGTTTGTCTGCTAGTGCAAGTAATCGATCTTTATTCTCCCCCTCTGTTCTAAAGAAGGAAAAGTAGGAAGTTTGGCTCTTAGGTGTGGTGTAATACGTAGCTACGGCCAATTTAACTTGTCGAATAAATTCCCCATTTTCTTCACGAGCTAGAAGACGTGCACGGGCTTCCAGCGCTTTGGGGTAATAGGGGGGTGTTGAAGGGTGTTCTCTGCGTGAGCAGGTTACTTCTTGGTTAATCCATAGTGCTAGAGTAGCAGGTGTAAATAATTCACCGCGGTATAGCAAACTTAAAATGTGCTCCGATGTATCCTCATCGTAATACTGCCGCACAACTTTAATAAAGTCATCGACCTCATCATTCAACAAATAAAACACACCCTCTGAAATACGGCCTACCGTTGTACGGTCAACGGATTGGTAATCATTCGCTGGGACAAGGTTAATGGTGCCGGAAAAGTCGGATGGGTTCATCGCAGCAAAACAAGCAAATGCATCCATTGCGTGGTCGCCGCCGGTTTTTTCGCCCATTAGAGGATACGCGCGTCCATAAGAATCGTAACCAATTGCTATCCGACCGGCAGAAGGAAGTATACTTTTTTCCTTCATACGAATAATTGTATCAACGTAAGTTGCTGCTTCTGCCAGGCCGGGAAAGTGCTCAATAATATGATCTAAGCGCTTGGTGGTGAGGACATGCGCATCGGATAAACGTTTGATTTGATTGAGCAGCGGTGAAATATCGCTAGTTATCAATGGAACACGCCCATCCATGAACTGGATCTCAGTTCGATATCTAAAGTCAGATAACCAATAACGTGCCCATGCACTTTCTGGGGTATCTGCGAGCAATGTGTTTAAAGTGGCTTGATCCCACGCACTGCACTGTCGTTGTGCTAAAGTGAGTAGACCTATCAATTTTCGCACTTGGGCTGTATGTTGTGAAGAGCCGTTATATTGCTCAGCAAATTCTTTATAGTGTGTTTCTGTATCTACATTAGGGAAAAAATGCTGGTACGGCGTTAGTAAGCGTTGCGTAAACGCTATTGTGAATAAGCCAGCACCCTGTAATGAGGCAAATAATTTTTTTAATGGATAAATTTTGTTGCAATGGATCTTCTTGCCGGCATCAATTTTTGATTTTTGTTCGCGTGCTTCTTTAGGCGAGAAAACTTCTTCATCAGCTGAGTCTTCAAAAGTACTATGTTCCAGTTGTTGAGCAAGATGAGCCATATAAGATTGTTGTTTTTCTTGCGCCTGTTTATATGCTTGATAGGCATCCCACTCGCTGTCGTCTGTTTGTAACATAGGTGTGTCGAGATAGAGACTGAGAAATGTATTTAACCAAGCCAAATAGTCCGGATGAAATGGGTTGGCTAGATGCACATTGCGTACAGTGAGTTGATTTAAGGCCTGCAATTTTTTTAGTGCAGGTAAATACGACATTAAGTCTGTGAGGCTTTCCATAAGGAGTTGATTGTCGGGCAAGGGATACATGCTGTTTGCTGATTTAAGCAATGACGCCACCGTCATATCATCATCTGCGCCAAGCTGCATGAGTTGATGGAGCATAGGCAGCATGCCATTAAAAGAGAAACGTTTTCTTTCCCCGTCACGTAGGGTTGTTGTTTCAAAAAAAGGGGCGGTTTCCTTAGCAAAACGACGAATTGTATCGAGAGGGACATAGTCGTTATCTTGATTATCTTGAGTGCGTAATGAAGTCAGTGCTGGCTCTAACGTATTATCCTTCTTGCAGATGCCACTAATACAGCGTGATAATTGTCGAAAGTTCATCAACGTCTCCTTTGTGTTTGTAGTATTATGGTTTGAGGTATTGTAGGACAATTCAAATACATAGACAATGCCGAGAAATATTTATACACTGCGAGCTAATAAAACGCGGAGTATCCTTCATATGTCACCCCACCGATTCATCAAAGCACTGTTACGCCAACCTGTCGATCGTACGCCGATTTGGATCATGCGACAGGCGGGACGGTATTTGCCGGAGTATCGTGAGCTTCGCGCGCAAGCAGGGGATTTTCTGAGTTTATGTAAAAATCCAGAACTTGCCTGTGAAGTGACGTTGCAACCATTACGACGTTTTGATCTCGATGCCGCGATTATTTTTTCAGATATTCTTACCATCCCTGATGCCATGGGCTTGGGTTTGTATTTTGAAACAGGCGAAGGGCCAAAATTTAAAAACCCTGTGCGTGATATGGCATCGATAAAAAAACTGGGTGTGCCCGATCCAGAAATTGAGTTACGTTATGTGGGTGATGCAATTCGTGAAACCAAAAAACAATTGGCGGGAAAAACGCCGTTGATTGGTTTTTCCGGCAGTCCATGGACCATTGGCAGTTACATGGTGGAAGGTGGTAGTACGAAAAGTTTTAGTAAAATTAAAGGATTGTGTTACCAAGCTCCCAAAGCTGCACACTTGTTATTGGACACCCTCGCGCAATCAGTCATTCAGTACCTCAATGCACAAATCCAAGCAGGTGCTGATGCAGTAATGATTTTCGACACCTGGGGTGGTGTATTGAGTGGGCCAGATTATCGAGAATTTTCCCTGCGTTATATGCAACAAATCGTCGATGGTTTGCACCGTGAGCGCGATGGGCAAACCATCCCTGTGACTTTATTCACGAAGAATGCGGGCCAACGCTTATCGTGGATGGCGGAAACAGGTTGCGATGCACTCGGTGTGGATTGGACACTCTCGATGACAGAAGCTAAAAAATTAGTGGACGGTCGCGTTGCTTTGCAGGGAAATCTAGATCCCAGTGTCTTGTATGCGGCACCTGAGGTGATTCGCACGCACGTAAAACGTGTGCTCACAGAATTTGGCCCAGGCAATGGGCATGTGTTTAACCTCGGCCACGGTATTCACCCTGATATTTCACCTGATCATGTGAAAGTCCTCGTCGATAGCGCACACAACTTCTCTGAAAGATCTGTGCAAGCTTGCGAGTAAAATCTATTTTTTTCAAAAAGTCTTTTTTTCGCTAAAACTTTTCTGTAGCGTGTTTCTCTATGAAGAAACACATCGCCATTTATTTATTATTTTTATGCTTAAGCGCATGCAGCGTGTCGCAACAATTGCATGTGCGCATGTCAGCGTCAAACGATTTAAATCCTAATCAGCAGGGGCAATCTTTGCCGGTGATGGTGCGCGTGGTGCAGTTATCTTCTCCCGATCAATTTCAACAAGCAAATTACAACCAGTTATGGCGGCAAGCGAAGGGAACACTCAACGATAGTTGGGTGGCTAGTCGCCAACTTATTCTTTCACCCGGAAAATTTGTTGATTTGGAGGTGCCGTTATCGGTTCAGACGCAATATTTAGGGGTAATCGCTTTATTCCGAGAACCGGGGAACCACTGGCGCTTGCTATTACCGATGAAACTGCATTGGTTTGATGTATCGCATCGCGTGAAATTACATCTGAAGCATAATCGATTATGGCAGGTGCGCACATGAGTTTACCGAAAAAAATTGTTTGGACGGAGGGGACTATGCTAACGCAACAACATTTACAACAAGCCGATCGATGCCGAAAGCAAGAAAAAGATATTTGGCGGCAATGGACGCAACCTCAGCGTTTTGGATTGAGCTTGTTACGCATGGATGAGACAGCAGTGCATTTAGGCAAAGTGAGTGTTTTGCAGGTAAAGGGGGTGTTTGCGAATGGGGATGTGTTTTCATGGGATGCACAGCATGATGGCGATCTGCATTGTCTCTTGAATAATGAATCTAAAGCGAGTGTGATTGTTTATCTTGTTCATGCGAATACAGTATTGCCAGCTGGCGTTGGCGGTTATCCTGAACCACGATCGCCATCGTGGCAGGCTGAATACACTGAAATAAACGATGTTTATGATTCATCGCGACAAAATGAAGTTTGCATCGCTGCACCGATTTATCGATTGCAGACGGAGATTGATGAGGCGGTACAATCCTTGCCCTTATTGCGATGTGTGCGGAACGAACAACAAGAATGGCAATGTGATACAGATTTTATTCCTCCCATTTTGCATGTCAGTACGTCTCCAGCATTGATGCAAGGGTTTCGTATTCTAAAACAGCATGTAGAGAGCAAACTTAAACAAGCACGCTACCAGTCCGTTGCGCATTCTCAGCGATTGTTACAATTGATGTGGCAAGATAAATTGCATCGTCTAAAACATATTGTGCGATTCGCCTTGTCTCAAGCATTAATTACACCCGACACGTTGTTTAACCAACTCAGTGAGCAAGCAATCTTGTTTGATCACGATTATGTGTTGCCGTCCTATGACCCACTGTCACTCAGTGAGATTTTTTCTGCTTTGTTTTCTCAATTAAACCAGTCTTTGCAGCAATTGCATTTGCCGAATGTGACAACGATTCCATTGCATACACAAACCCCTCAATTATTTAGCACGGGGCCTATCAATACCGCTTATTTCCAGGCATATGATTGGTATTTAGTGTTGAACCAAGCGATAGAAAACAAAGTGCAACAAGCGAAACAAATTAAAATTGCAGCGGGCCATCAAATTGACCACATTATTACAGCGTCGGTGAATGGTGTTGTGTTGACAGCGATGCAATCGGCACCGCCTGGCGTGATGGACTCATCAACTCAGCATTATTTTCAATTGACCACACAAGGGGATACCTGGCAGGCTATTGTCAATGAACATTGTCTTGCACTATTTTTCCCGCAGGCAATGGATGAACACACCGTGAAACTGATTGTTGTGCCGAGAAATGCGCATGGATGAAGTCAAGCTGGAAAAATCATTGCAGCCATTGTGGAAATTATTTATTACTTTGCGCGATCAGGCGTCACAGCTAGATGAAAATTTTCGTCATCAAGTAGTTCAGGTAATGAATACCACGTCGCATCATTTGTCTTCAATGTTAGAAGATGATCAGTGGCAGGCCATGTCTTATGCCTGGGTCGCTGCGTTTGATGAGTTTGCAATGATACAGGATTGGCCGGGTCGTGGCACATGGATGCAGCAGCCACTGCAAGTGCAGTATTTTCAAGAAAACCAAGCGGGCGAAGGGTTTTTTACGCGCTTATCGCGTATGCGGCAGCGACCGCATCAGCATTTGGTGGTGCTGCAATTGATGTATGGTTTATTGTTGATGGGGTTTCAGGGGCGGTATCGCTTGGAAAATGCTTCGGCTAGGTTGCAATGTATCGATTCATTGCGAGAGCAGTTGTTGGCATGTATGCCGGTTTCTCAGTCCAGTCACCCCGGACAAAGCAATCATTCTGGCCAACACTGTCACCCCGGGCTTGACCCGGGGTCTCCTGCTATTACCTTTTGGCGTTGGCCTGCCGCTATGCTCTGTACAGTTTTCATTTCCTGGTGTGCTTTGTACTTCTGTAGTACTCAACAAGCGCATGCCGTCACTCAACAATTTCAACAAGCGGTGAGCGATCATGTTACGACAATGTCGTCAAATTCTCTTTAATAGCATTGTCGGCATAGGCCGATTATGCCGCCACTTGGCGCGTTGGTTTTTCCATCGTCTTCAACTATTAAAGCGCTATTGGCGACAATCTTCAGCGCAACATCCTTGTATTATTGCATTAATGCAAGCAATACAGCAGAAGCATGGGCGTCGCTGGCGTACATTACCAGTACTTCGTTATGCTGTGCGAGTACAGTGTGTGGTGCATTGTCTTGAAAAAAGTGATGTGTTGTATCGCGTCACTCAGGATGAGGAATGCTTCCTTATTCATTTGTATGTGAAGTCCGCGATTGAACAGTATCAATGGGTCACCTTGCTGCGTGCGATCAAGTACTGGCGGCCGTGGTGGCCAGTGAATACCTTATGCCTTCGCGTTGATTTAAAAACCGATTTTAATCAGTTAAAAGGATCGTTATTTCAACTACAGGAAGTTTTTAAGCGAACGCCATCCCTGTGCATGCAATGCGTGGCATCAGATGATGCGCCGTTGAAACATTATTTACCCTTGCAAACCAACTGGACGCTACATACCTCTCATCAAACAGCATCAACGATGCAACAGCTATTGTATGCTCGTTTGCAGCACGCACATCATTGGCAGTCTTATGCTGATTTTTCAGATTATTACGTTTTTCCAAGGGTATGGGCGGCCTGGAGCGGTCATGCATGGCAGTGGCTTAATGCCAATTACCAAGGGAAGGGGGTATTACAATTTGTTGGTGAGCAACACGATTTTTCTTTGCCAATTTGTCAGCGACAGCGTTGGCAGCATCTAAAACAACCTTCGCTTATTTGGCGGCGACGATATTTGATGATCTTTGGCGCTCTTGCTGCGTTGATGGTCAGTCTGCAAGTGTATGCTTATGTTCATCAACAACAATTAAGTGATCGATTCAAGCAAGCGATCCCTGCGATTATTCGCGGCGATCTCAATAGAACTTATAACATTTATCAGTCCTTGCAAACAGAAAATTGGTTTGCACAACCTGATTGGCTTAACGCATGGGATGATTATTGGTACCGCATACGCTCAAAAAAGTGGTTTTTTAATCTGTATAAAGAACTCATTCATCGTTTAGGGGTGGCACGGAGGGTCTCTGTCACGCGCAGCGCGCAGCGTGAGCATGATAGAGAGCCCTCCAGTGACAGGACCCCAACCGATGAACAAGATTTTCAATCATTAAAAAACACCCTCATGCTCTGTTATCCTCATCGCGCTGATCATACCCTCATTCCTTTGCTCACAAAGTTTTCCGGTGAAGGAAAAACTTTATTACTGCAACATGCGCTCAAGCACTTTCAAAACACGCCAGGGCTGCCATGTGATGAAAAGCAACTACAACAAATGCGCTGGAAACTGGGCGATCCTAATGCCCCCGCGTTATTGTATGGTTTACTAAAACAGCAATGGCTACAACAACCCAATACACTTTCTTGGCCACAAACTTTTGTTGGTAAAGCACCGTTACCCACTTTCGCTTATAAGAAACCATCTATCAATCATTTAAGTCAGTTGAGAAAAACCATCCGTTGGGTGTTGGTGACACCACTGTCTCAACTAAAACAAGAAAAATTACGCCTAAACATTGAAAATCTCACCAGCGATCAACGACAAGTACTTAAGCAACACTTAACACAAGATATTAATCAGACCTGGTTAGCTTGGATGATGCACTTACGATGGAAGCCCAGTTTTAGCTGGCAAGCCTTATCCCAGCAGTTAGAGCAATTTACGCATTGGCGACGAGGGTTCTATGCACTTTTTCATGAAATAGACAAAAAATCAGACGCTATCTTCCATCAAAGTTTACCAATACATTGGTTCGATGCTAATCGAAAGCCATACCTTCAAAGCATCAAACAATTAAAAAACTTTAGCCAACGTTATGTATTTAACCCACAAGCTAGCGGTTTAGCGTTAGATACGGTGAATCAATTGGTGCAGTCGGGGCAAGACAATGATCCCTTACATGCAGTGGATCAAGCCGCCAAGAAAATGCGTGTCAGCGCGGCATCGATCCCTTTAAGGAATGCTGTGCAACACATCTTAAGTTTGCCCTCACAAGCGGTGTGGCAGCAGTTATCTCACACAGCCTTGATCCAAGTAAACCAAGATTGGCAGCAAACCATGACGCCAGGCTTGCAAGCTTTATTTTCACACTTCCCATTTAACCGGCAGGGCGCCGATATAGATATTATTCAATTACAAGCTTGGTTTGCGCCGAATAGCGGGAAGTTATGGCAGTGGGTGCATGATCATTTGGGGGCGTTTGTTGAGTATCATCAACAGTGGCGTGCACGGCGTCTGTTCGAGTCAACGGCACCGATTAGCAACAATTTTCTTGCCTTTTTGAGCCAAGCGCAACAGTTATCGCTGCAATTACCCAGTGCCGGGCATACGATGCAGTTTGCCATTTACCCGCAACCCACACCGGGCATTGCGATGTTCTCTTTGCAATTTGGTACGCAACGATGGGCTTATCACAATACACCGCAACATTGGCAACGATTCCAATGGCCGTGCACTCAACCGGAAATAGGCGCTTCACAAACGGTCATCAGCGCGAACCAACATCGTCATACGCATTATTTGCATACAGAACATTTGCCGTGGTTGCATTTACTCGCGATGGCAAAGCTCACTCCTCTGACTAATCAGCAGTGGCGTGCAACATGGTCCACCCAGCCTAAGCCCGTTCACGTGTTGTTACGTCATGCGAATTTATTTCATCTGTTACTTACAGAGCACTGGTCCGTACCCAATTTAATAAAACTACGTCAATGACGTACCGCTATTATGCTAGTACCGTTTCCATTACGATCGCTGTCACCCCGGGCTTGACCCGGGGTCTCCATCTAGCACCACAGTACCATCAGGAGATTCCGGCTCAAGGCCGGAATGACGGGGAAAAGGAAAATTTATAAATAATTTTCAATCGGTCAAAAGTACATGGAAACAGTGCTAGTTGCTTAAGAAATTCTGTTTTTTTAGACGATAAAAACAGAGACAATAGTGACGCTAATGAGGTATCGCTATTATGCTAGTACCGTTTCCATTACGATCGCTGTCACCCCGGGCTTGACCCGGGGTCTCCATCTAGCACCACAGTACCATCAGGAGATTCCGGCTCAAGGCCGGCATGACGGGGTGTGTTGTCAGAAGTCCCCAAGGTAATTCTGCAACAATCTGTGGCAGAATTACTTAATAATGAAAAATTAAGGATTTGATGCTTCTCGGTTTAACTTTTTCCACGGTTCACCTTTGAGCTTGGAAACGAATTGATCATGCATCAGATTAAAGGCAGCGTTATTTGAATAAACCTTGGATTGCTCAGTGGTGAGTAATGCGAGGATATCTTTACAAAATACAGGATCATGTTCTTTATGGAATAAGTTTTTTTCGAATTCGGCACGCGAGACACACAGCTGGTTGTTTTCCATATACCGTTCAAAAAGTCGTAAGACGGTAGGGATATCTACATTTTTCTTTTGTTGCATGACAAACCAAAAGTCGAATAGATCTCTTCCTTTCTTTTGTTGAAATAGCGCTCTCACCGGAAAACCAGGGGTTTTGAACACGGAAATGTTTTTCGGAAAAAGGTAAGACATTGAAATGCTCTCGAGTGTTAATTTCAATCTTTAATTTTCTTGACACGATGGGTGTTGTCTCTGTGTGAAACAAGTATTTTAATGTAAAACGTCCTTGTCCTTGTTTCCAGGAAGGGATGCCAAGCCACGGGTCTAAGCGTTCTCGAATGGCATTAATGCTGTTTCCTATGGGTTCTGCTTTTTTTTGTGCAAAATCTAAATCTTCACTAAAGCGACCTGCTGGTGTGCAAAATAATTTATGTAAAGCCGTGCCACCTCTAAAAATTAGGGAGTTAGCTACGGTAGGCAAAGTATACATTTCGCATAATGCACGTGATAACACGAGATCATGTTCTACTTGTTCTAAGCGGGGCCAAGGCGCGACAGCCCGCCAAGCTAAAATATCTTTTTGAAGAATCATAGATCGTCAATCTCAATGGTTTCATTTATTAATATATGCCAACGTTGGCTTCTGCTTATGATGGGCTTGGTTTTACTATTTATCAAGGGAATAAACTTAGGTTTTTTTTCTTTGATGATCTTTTCTAAACCGTGTAGATCTAGCGTTGCGCCAATGGTATCTAACACGTAACCGAGTCGTTGTATTGTTGATAAAGTAATGTAATCAGAGCGTGCAATTTTTTCTAGAAGTTGTGAGTCAAGCGTTTCAATTAATTCAGATAAAACAGTCGCAACTGCGTTAATTTGTCCAGAAGCATTGATGTAATACACCAAATCAAAAGCAGTAAGCTCAGGTTTTGAAACGTTAAAGCAGCTGGTGGGCGTCTTGAGCTGCATAAGAAATTCGGATGGGATCATTTTTTTGTAATGACAAGTAATGCGTTGATTACCAATCATCATGGGGCGCACAATGCCATTTGTAATGATCTGGAAATCCATTACCTGTTGGTGCGCGGCACCTGAAAAACTTGCTGCAGTTAAGAGGCTCACGTAATAGGCTTGGTTAATGTGTTGCATGAAAGCGGGCATGAACCATTCCGCCGGGATGCAACCAGCAGTTTGATACTCTGATGGTACGATGACGAAAAAATCTCCGCGAACACGACATATTCGGTGACGTTTCACTAAGCGTGATAAAGCCTGAGAAAGAGATGAGTCGGAGACATTCAGTGCTTCTTTAGCCACATGACGCAGGAACCAGTAATGCCCTGTGCGCTGTAGCTGGTCGACATAGTTTGATAGGCGCAGAGGTTTTTGGAAATTCATTTTCAAATGGTAGCATTAATCGAGTGTTTTTGCGAATATAATTCTATTTTTGGTCTGTTTTCATCCGCCGGGCTTTCTATCTACTACCTCGTCATCCCAAAATTCGCCGAAGGTGAATGTCTGGGATCTCTGCTCCACATCCCCCACCCCAAAAC
>BQJM01000044.1 GCA_021604705.1 marine bacterium B5-7
TCCACGCTCTACGAACGTGTGAGTGCTGCCATTTTGTCTTTCGAAATATGCACCGCTTTCTTTGTTGCTGAGTTGAAACAATACGTACATCAGCCGGTGGATAATGTACAGAATGCGTTATTTAAGCCCGATACAACTGAGGCTGAAGGAACTACAGAAACGACAGTGGATTCTGGAAATATCTACAAAACGCTAACAAGCACGCAACCTCTTACAAAGATTGACGGTGAAATTAGGCAAGCAGGTGGTGACGAATTTTTCACTGCTTGGGTTTCACATGATTTACCTAAACAAGACAAACCAAAAGAACCTACTGTCTATTTAGGTACTCAGCAGCAGACTAAGGCTAGCACCGCTTAACCGCCAGTCAATGCTCGCTAGACGTGGGATAATTTGACCTGCCATCCCAGAGTTCGCCGAAGGCGAATGTCTGGGATCTAGATTCCAGACAACTATCAATACGCCGCAAATTCCAGGATGACAGTGTGGGTAATATTAAAGTAGAATGCTAAAACTACCCATAGGTATGATGAAGCGGGATCGAAGACCACTTTCAAAAAGCGTCGGCGGCAGGGATAGCGGGGTTACTGTTGTTACCCCAGGCTTGACCCGAGGCCTCCATCTATTACCATGGTACTTTCAGGAGATTCCGGCTCAAGGCCGGAATGACAGCAGTTCTCCCAAAACAATGGAGTATATATCTAACATGGCCGTACTAAAATCATCCCTAAGCAATAACACCCCGGACTTCCAAGCTAACACCGCGGCGATGCAAACCCTCGTCGACGATCTCAACGTAAAAGTCGCTTTGATTGCAAAAGGTGGTGGTGATGCAAAACAAGCACGTCATCAATCCCGCGGAAAACTGTTAGTGCGTGATCGCATACAAGCATTACTCGATCCAGGCTCACCCTTTTTAGAATGTTCGCAACTAGCCGCGCACAATATGTATGGCGATAACATTGCGTGTGCGGGCATCATCACCGGCATTGGTCGTGTGAATGGGATTGAATGTATGATCATCGCAAACGATGCCACCGTCAAAGGCGGCACTTACTATCCGATGACCATCAAAAAACATTTGCGCGCGCAAGAAATCGCTGAACAAAACCACCTACCCTGTATTTACTTGGTCGATTCTGGCGGCGCGTTCTTACCCCTACAAGATGAAGTATTTCCCGATAAAGAACACTTCGGCCGCATCTTCTATAACCAAGCCAATATGTCTGCCAAAAATATTCCGCAAATTGCGGTGGTGATGGGCTCTTGCACTGCCGGTGGTGCTTATGTGCCTGCGATGGCAGACGAATCCATCATCGTCAAAGAACAAGGGACCATCTTTCTCGGTGGTCCGCCCTTAGTAAAAGCCGCAACAGGCGAAGAAGTCAGTGCGGAAGATCTCGGCGGTGCCGATATACATTGTAAAACGTCTGGTGTTGCCGATCACTATGCGATTGATGATCATCATGCATTACAACTCGCACGTGACGCAGTTTCCCGTTTAAACCGAAAAAAGAAACACGATTTAGTTTTACAAACACCCTGCGATCCACTGCATGAAAAAAAAGAATTGTATGGCGTCATCCCTACCGATGCACGCAAGCCCTTCGACATCCGAGAAATTATACTGCGTGTTGTCGATGGGTCTGAATTCTCTGAATTTAAAGCCTTATACGGCACCACATTAGTCTGTGGCTTTGCCAATATTCACGGTTTTCCCGTGGGCATTATCGCCAACAACGGCATCTTATTTTCTGAGTCTGCTTTAAAAGGTACACACTTTATTGAATTATGCTGTCAACGTAAAATTCCCTTGGTGTTTTTACAAAACATTACAGGTTTTATGGTGGGCTCAAAATACGAAGCCAACGGTATTGCAAAAAATGGGGCAAAGCTTGTCACGGCAGTTGCCTGCGCGAAAGTGCCTAAATTTACCATGGTGGTAGGCGGTAGTTTCGGCGCAGGAAATTACGCCATGTGTGGTCGTGCGTATAATCCACGCTTTATGTGGCTATGGCCGAATGCCCGTATTTCTGTCATGGGTGGAGAACAAGCCGCAACCGTTTTATCGCTACTCCAAGCAGAAAAACAGCAACGTGCTGGCAAGAAATGGACAGCGGCAGATGAAAAAGCCTTTAAGCAGCCCATTCTAGATAGCTACGAAGAAAAAGGGCATCCCTACTACGCTAGCGCACGCTTATGGGATGATGGTATCATCGATCCTCAAGACACGCGCCGTGTGTTGGCCTTGGCCATTTCTGCGAGTTTGAATGCGCCAATCCAGGACACAGAAACTGGTGTAATACGGATGTAGGAAGCCCAATGTTTAAAAAAATTCTGATTGCTAACCGCGGTGAAATTGCTTGCCGCGTGATGAAAACTGCCCGAGAACTCGGTATAAAAACCGTGGCTGTTTATTCTGATGCAGATACCCATGCAATGCACGTGCAAATGGCCGACGAAGCGCATCATATCGGTCCATCTCCCGCAAGCGACAGTTATTTAGATCACGCACGCATCCTAGCGATTGCTAAACAAAGCGGTGCTGAAGCCATTCATCCGGGTTACGGTTTTTTGTCGGAAAATGCCGGCTTCGCTGAAGACTGTGAAAAAGCCGGTATTATATTTATTGGTCCCCCTGCTGCTGCGATTCGTGCCATGGGTTCCAAAAGTGTCGCAAAACGACGTATGGAAAAAGCCAAGGTGCCCATGTTGCCGGGTTATCATGGCGATAAACAAGATGAGAAAACATTACTGGATGCCGCGAAGAAAATTGGCTTTCCTGTGTTGCTAAAAGCTGCTGCCGGTGGTGGTGGTAAAGGCATGCGCCGCATTGATCATGAAAAAGATTTTTCTGCTGCATTCGCCGCAACAAAACGTGAAGCATTAAAAAGTTTTGCTGACGATACTTTACTCATTGAGAAATATCTGACAAGTCCTCGCCATGTGGAAATGCAAGTATTTTCTGATACACACGGTAATCATGTATATTTATTTGAGCGTGACTGTTCGATTCAACGTCGTCATCAAAAAATATTAGAAGAAGCCCCCGCCCCTAATTTAGACAACGCCATACAAACACGTATGGGTGAAGTGGCTGTAGATGCAGCGAAAGCGATTGATTATGTGGGTGCTGGCACCATCGAATTTTTATTAGATGTTGATCAACAATTTTATTTCATGGAAATGAATACTCGTTTGCAAGTTGAACATCCTGTGACTGAAATGACGACAAAACAAGATTTAGTCGCCTGGCAATTGCATGTCGCCGCAGGCAATCCCCTACCCTGCACGCAAGCGGAACTAACTCAACATGGTCATGCCATTGAGGTGCGTTTATACGCTGAAGATCCCGCGAACCAATTCTTACCCTCTACGGGCGAGTTGGCCTTATTTCATGTACCATCTCATGATCCACATGTACGTTTAGATACGGGTGTACAAACGGGTGATCACATTACCCCTTTTTACGATCCAATGATCGCGAAGCTCATTGTCTGGGGAAATGATCGCCATGATGCTATTACGCGTATGCAACAGACATTAGCCGAGACGCATATTGTTGGTGTAAAAAATAATGTTGCTTTGCTTCGCCGTATTGTTGCACACCCCGACTTTGCTAATGCGAAGCTTTCTACTCACTTTATTGATATGCATCAAGATACACTGATGCCCGCGCCAACCCCCATGCCAGCAGATTGTATTTGCTTGGCTGCTGTTGCGACGATTTGTCAGCAACAAGATGTGGCTATAGCAGCATCCGATCCTTGGGCAGCTAGTGATGCTTGGCAATCGCATTTGCCTGCCACACAAATCTTACGCTTTGAACATGACGGTAAAACGCTGCAAGCCATGATTGAATTTCAAGCAGATAACCTACACTGCACAGTGAGTCATTCAGAGACGGACAAAACTCAAGCATTTTCTGTCACAAATATGCGCTTAAATGGCCAACAATTGCACCTGACGATTAATCAGCAACCAACTACTGCATGGGTAGTTGAAAACCAGGACACATTGGTGATAATACACCAGGGTGAGTCTTTCACGTTGATGCGATGGTCAGCTAATCATGCGCATACCGACTCCAACGCAGACGCTAGCTTGCTAGCGCCTATGCCCGGCACAGTTGCCGCGGTGATGGTTAAGGTTGGAGAACAAGTCGCAAGTGGTCAGCCACTGATGATCTTGGAAGCCATGAAAATGGAACACACGATCACCGCACCACATGAAGGCACAGTAGAGGACGTATGTTACAACATTGGCGACCAAGTAAATGATGGCGCGGTGTTACTTAGCTTGGAAGCAACGACATGACAAACAATGCAGTTTTAGATTGGGAAGCCACACTGGCATTAGCCAACCACAGCACCGAATTGGTCTCTGAGTTATTACAGTTATTTTCCGACCAACTCGACAATGATCAAACCTTACTACAAGATGCCTACCAACAATCTGACATGGCGAGTTTACGTCAACATGTACATCGACTGTTAGGATCTTGCAGTTACTGTCGCGTCCCTATATTTCAAAATGCATTAGAAACATTTAGTACTGCTGTAAAAGCTGACGAGAGCCAGGACTTGCTTGATAGTAAATTTGAAGCACTCATGGATGCTTGCACGAAATTAAAGGTCGAAATTTCACATGCACTGAAGGAACACTTCGCATGAGAAAAACCGCTATTTTATTCGGTTTTTCTTGCGTTTTGGCATTCACTGCATGTTCTGAAAAGCCAAAACAAAAACCACAAGCCCCGAAGCCACAACAAATTGTAGCAAAACCTGAATATACAAAAATGGGTTACTGCCCTGCTGCGAATACTTTACGAATGACTAACATGCATTGGGCTGCACCTGGTGGCTGGCAGACAATCACACCCTCATTTAGCAAACACATCACGCGCTTTGCCGGTGCACAATGGAAAGGTTACACAAATGGTAAAGTTGCCTGTATTTACACTGGCGACAGCAACGATTTTGATATTGCTTTGCAAACCAATCAATTGGTTGGTGAACCTGCTGGTATGAATTGGACTGCCAGTCATAAAGATCAAGTTGGTCAGCAAATTTATAATTGCGCATCCAATCAACCGTCAAACTGTGGCTTCCCCATTGCAGTGAAAACGTGGCAAGACGACAGCACACCGGACATCAAGCCCATTAACCTTGATGAGAAAGTCCCCGTCGTGGGGCCTCAGTCTACGCAATTGTAGCGATACACTGTCATGCTGGATGCAAATTCGCTATCTATCAAAATAATCTTTGTGGCGTGATCGAGTGCATCTTTCGAAAACACGCATAAAGCCATCCCTGGCGCTCGATGCCGGCATCCCTGCCGCCAACGGTTTTCGAAAGAAGTACACCGATCATGCCTGTTATCTTTCACTACTGTCACCCCGGTCCGTACAATCAAGTGCGGGATGACGGCGGTGAATGATGGAGATCCCGCATCAAGTGCGGGATGACGGCGGTGAATGATAGAGATCCCGCATCAAGTGCGGGATGAGAGGGAAATTACTTTTTCTCTTGTGCGACGTCGCGGAAAGCACGGCACATGAGGCGTGCACCATCGATTAAGCGTGGACCTGGACGATCGATTAAGTCTGGGGGAATAGCGTAAAGATGTTGATTCTTGACAGCGGTCATCTCTGGCCATTTTTGCCAGTCCGTATGCAAGGTATGCGGTTGGTCGCTGACAATCACATCAGGGTTTGCTTTGATGACGGCTTCTAAACTCACACGCGGCGCACTCAATAATTCTTTGCCGAAAATATTTTCCCCACCGCACAATGAAATAACATCACCGATCACTGTTTTATTATTTACGGTAATTAAAGGGTTTGTCGCTAATTGAAAGAACACATTTAATTGTTTCTTGGGTTTTGCTTGCTTAATCAACTGATCAAATTGGTCTTGCAGTTGCTTAGATTTTGTCGCGGCTTCTTTTTCATGCCCCGTTAATTTTCCTAGTTTAATATAAGCTGCAGATAAATCTTTTAAACGTTGCACATCAATTTTTTCTACCGGAACGTTAAACTTTTCTAGTGTCGCTTCTTCGGTAATATTATCTTGCGTGGGCGCCATCAAGACCAAGTCAGGCTTAAAACCCAAAATCGCTTCCGCGCTGGTATCATCAGTCACAGATACTTTCGGTAATTTCGCCGCCTCATCGGGATAGGTGCTATTGCGGTCAACTGCAACGACTTGGTCGCCAGCACCAATGTCGAATAGGATTTCAGTAATATTTGGGGCCAGGGATAAAATACGATGAGGGGCATCCGCCGCAACCGTAAACGTGCTCCAAGACAATAACAAAAAACCGATTATTTTTCGCACAAGTTGTTTCCTGGAGTATGAGCTTAAACGAGTATTTTATCAGAACCCTCAGGCATGTCACCCGGGCAGTGTGTAATCTATTAACGGTTATTTAACTGCTGACGCGCTGAAGGTTTTAGCAAACGCTCATGTAACACCGTCATCGTACGGTGCAAGGCACTCGCATCTTTTGTAAGCACTGCTTCAGGCAACATATCAGCGACAGTTTTCGTCACTTGATTGGCATCATTGCTATCTTCCAATGCCTTCACAAGTTTATCTACCTTTTGAATATGATGACGCTTCCAAGCGCCTGCGAAGAAACGTACAAGGCGATCACTTGCACCCATTGCGTTGACAAACTTAGTCATCAAATTTGTTGAGGCAGGACGTAGGTACGCCATCCGAACAAACATGCTCGCAATCTTATTTAATGCTGCATCAGTGCCAAACTGTTTTGTCACCTGATCAAACACTTGGTTCTCAAATGTGGCAAACTGCTTTTGATTGGTGTGGCTGAAAAATGCTCTCGCATTGGTAAATATTTTAGGCTTTTTCAGGTCAGTATTATCTAAACTTTTCATGCTGAGAGCACTATTTTGGCTCTCAACAGAAACACTACGTGAACGGCTCGCCACACTGGATTCTGGTGTCGATTCGGCAATCATCCGCCCCGCTGCTTCACCCGCCATGAGGAAGAAATCATCTGAAGACAACTTTAAGTTCTTATCTGTTGCAATGACTGCTGTTCCATACCCATCTTTCTTCGCCAATACAAGCCCGGTGTTCATCAGCACATTCATCGCGGTTTCTTCACCGACTAATGCAATCAAGCAGTCTAAAAATGCCGGCGCATTCATATCGAGTGCAAGGGTCTTTGTTAGCACGCTCTCCAGCGTGTCATAAGCATCTTGTGCATTTCCAACTTTATATTTTTTTTCTGAAGCGTCCATCGCAGATTCTACAGCGGCTTGCGCTAAATCTTTTTTTCGTTGAGTCACCGCAAAGATATGTTGCTTCGCGGTTTTTTCTGACAGTGTTTTATCGACGGCTTGTGCTTCGAGGGCTTTGTTAAGTAACGTAGTTATTTTCGGTGCGAGGATAGGTTCTAAATACTTTACTGGTGATTCTGTTAAGTCGCCATCTCTACTTTCTTGGGTAACTGTCGAACGCTGTTCATCTGTCAGTTCCCTTGTTGGAAAAACACCTGTTCTCACCATGCGGACTTGAGACATAAAATGAACAAGGTTTAATCGTGGCGCAACAGCTAACACATTGTGTGCATCTGCCAATTCATTCGCGTGCGAAGTTAATTGATACGCTAATTCTGCTGCACCTATTTTAAGTGTTGCCTCAGCGGATGGCTGAATATTCGATGCTAACATCGAAAAATCATTCAGTAACATCGTTGCATGTGCGGCGTCGGATAGTTGACTGTAGTCTGCTTCGAAGACCGCTAAGTCCTCTTTGCTAAGATCATCTTTCTCTTCCAACAAACGCGTTTGTAGCGCCGCTAGGGTATCTAATAAATCTTGAGAAACATTAACTTCCGCTACTTTCAAGGATGCGATCATCCTGCTGAAGGCAAGTTTTACTGCTTCAGATAAATTAGAATCAACGGTGAAGCTGTCGATCGATGTAACTTGTTCTGATTCTGACATCACGTTTACTCCAATACATTTAGCTATTTAAGCCTTCGATGAGTTAATTGTAGCAAACTGTGCGAGTTTTACCTTAAGGGAAGATTAAGCATCATTAAATAGTTGATGTTTTTGTGAGTATTGAGCAATCTTTGTGACGCAATCGGGCACTTCTTTCAAAAATGACAACTGGAAAGTTGTCACCCCGGGCTTGACCCGGGGCCTCCTTCGGATGCTAGCAAACTTATTAATACTATCTGACAACACTGCGTCAAGCGCGGGATGACAGTGGTCGTAGATGGAAGTCCCGCGTCAAGCGCGGGATGACAGTGGTCGTAGATGGAGATCCCGCGTCAAGCGCGGGATGACAATGGTCGTAGATGGAGGTCCCGCGCCAAGCGCGGGATAACAAGGTTGAATCAATTACAAGAGAACAATCAAACCCCAAATCACAGCCAGAATAATCGATGTGCGATCAAGTAGTTTAGCAACGGCTTTACCGTCTTGTGCTTCTTCGTCAGTTAATGCGGCGCGACTACATTCACGAAGTAATTGGCTGCTATCATCTAAGCCATTAAAGGCTTGCTTCATCCAAGCATTAAACACTGCCATGAAGTGTCCACCTAACGCTAACACTAAGCCTAATAAACGTGCAGGCATCCAATCGAAACCATCCATGACTTGGACTAAGTATTGTTGTCTATCCGCATTCGTATCATGCTCGAGGAATAAGCGCGCACAACGATATAATACTGCACCAAACACACCGAGTAAGGCATACCAAAATAATACCGCGACTACGTTATGATTCAATGCAATCACCGCATCTTCCGCTTTCATGCCATCACCTTGATGCACTTGTGAAAAAATATTCGTCGGCCCTAGACAGTACACAACTAAAAGTACGGTCAAGGCAAAAGCAAAGACATGAAAAACACCATGTGAGAATGCCGCAACAATCATCGCTAAAATGAAAGGAACCGGTACCGTCGCAATCACGACTGTCGCCCAACCCGGCAAACCCTTTGCAACTTTGTGCACTAAATTGAGATAGCTGTTAAACCAGTTGAAACGCTTGTGCCATTTATCAATCGCATAAAATCGTTCGATAGCCACTGCAATCAATCCATAGAAAAAATCCATTCTATTCTCCTCACTTTTGTTTAACTCATGGCGTTATCGACATGCTGCCAATCAAACGCCTCACCCGGATCGGTTTTCCGACCTGGCGCAACATCACAATGTCCCACTATACGATCCCGCGTAATTTTTGGGTAGCACCCTTGTAAAATTCGGATAATTTTTGTCATTTTTTCATACTGAATGGGTGTAAATGGCACAGTATCCGTGCCCTCTAATTCGATACCAATCGCATAGTCATTGCAATCCTCACGACCTTCAAACGATGATCTACCCGCATGCCAGGCGCGAGCATGAAAAGGTACATATTGGATTACGTCACCATCACGACGAATCACTAAATGTGAAGACACTTTTAAGTTAGCCAAGTCCAAGCGCTGAAAATCTGGATGTGCATTCACATCTAATCGATTTAAAAATAAATCATCGATGTAATCACCACCGAACTGCCCTTCCGGCAAACTAATATTGTGAATAATGAGCAAGCTCACATCGTCTGGGGCGGGGCGCGCATTGAAGTTGGGCGACGGATGAAATGTCGCAAATGATAAAAGACCGTTGTCTAGCATGATCTTACTCACGATGTAAGCGGTTATCCGTGGTGACCGGTGTTTCGTACCGCAAAACCACCCAATAACTAGAAACAATAAAAGTAATAATCGTTGCCGCTTGAATAAAATACGACGTTGCATCGCTCACGAGCATTTTGCTCGAGGCCATATAAGCCACCAACAGTGAGAACTCGCTAGATTGACCTAAACGATTACCCACTTCCCATGACATTTTTTTTGTTTCACTAATGCGATGTAACAAGCAACGAAAAGTAATCGGCTTTGCTAATAACATCACCGCTGCAAGCACCACCGCAGGCATCCAGACCTGAGGGAAATAGCCTAAATTAAATGTCGCACCAATCGCGAAAAAGAATATCACCAAGAAGAAGTCACGCAAAGGTTGCAGTGCATCGGCAATAAATAATGAAACTGGACAACTGGCTAATGCAATCCCTGCAATAAACGCACCCACCTCTTCCGGTAAGCCGACCAAGGTCCCCGCTTCAGTTAAAACCAGACACCAAGCGATCGCGACAATAAATTGATATTCTTTAATTGATTCAAAGCGTTTAAGCAGCGGGCTCAGTAAATAGCGCTCACACACAAAGGCCATGATTATCATTAAGGGCAAACTCACCAGCGTTTTACCTACGTGTAACCACACTTGGCTTTCCGCTGTCGCACTTTTTAAGGCCAACAAGACAAAAATCGCGATAATATCTTGAAACAACAAGGCACCAACCATCAACTCACCGGTATGTTGATGATGTAGCACTTTCGTCGGCATCAGCTTGAGCCCAATAATTGTACTAGAGAACATCATGGCGGCACCCGTCACCACGCTTTCGATGCCACTAAAGCCCGACAGCCGTGACACGAGAAAACCTAAACCAAAGAAAATCAGTGAGCTGCCCAAGCCCACGATGGTCATCTTTCGCAACATTTGGATCAAGTTGCGCGGGTTCATGTGCAGTCCCAACAAAAACAGCAAGAAGATGATCCCTACCTCTCCCGCTTCTGTCACCAATTTTGGATTGTCGATCCAACGCAATCCCCACGGTCCAACAATCACGCCGAGCGCGAGGTAAGCCACCAACAAAGATTGTTTTGTGAATAAAGCCAAGGTAGCCAGAATCGCCGCACCGACAAAGATGACAAAAATGGTGGTAACCATGGTGTCGATGGGCATTAGAAATTCCCTTGTTTTTAAGGCATAATGTGGCCTCTTATTATATAGAAGGTTGCTAGCCATGTCGAGCCCAGAACTGCTGATAGAAAATGCATTTGAAGCACGCCAAACATTTTCAGCTGCACACTGTGCACCTGA
>BQJM01000045.1 GCA_021604705.1 marine bacterium B5-7
CGCTATTCAAGAATGTATTAAGCAACATTGTATTATTGAAACGGTGGATGGTGATCGTGTTTGTCGGTTGCTAGCCGAATCAGAAGAAAAGGGGCTATATAACTTACTGTTTCTTAACGCGCAAATTACACCGTTACCTAAGCAATATTACGCCACAGAGATCTTAACGGCTGCGCCGATTATTTGGATGCGGCGTGGAGTTTTTCAAGTAAAAAAACGTGAATAACTGCTTCTAGCTTTTCCCTTGAGAGTGGTTTAACAAGCAGTTCATCTAAGCAGGATTCATGAAAAAATTCTGCACCCTCTTCAGTTGCCAGTGATGTGATGCCAATGCATGGTGTTTCTGCATTGATATCTTGGTTTTGTTTTATCTCTTCTATTAGCGCCAAGGCTGATCTGTTAAAGTTGTTTAGCGAGATGAACAGAAAGTCGTATGTCTGTTGGGATGCTTTTTGTTGGATTTCTGAAAAGTGAGAACAGAATTCTATTTCACAGTTAAGTAATTCAAAAAATGCTGAAAACACTAATTGCTCTAGTTTTGACTCTTCAAAAATGAGCACCTTGGGCTTGCTGGCTAACTGAGAGAGAACATGATCAAGCGTAGATGCACCATGATGTTTGGTGAAATTGGGGGAGCAATGATCTAATTGTTTTTGTTTTTCGATTTGTTTTAATTTGAAGGGAACACAAATAGAAAATGTAGTGCCATTGGTTGTGTTGCTTTCAACATCGATTTGACCACCGAGTATTTCCACCATCAATTTAACGATAGATAACTTCATGCCCGTGCAAAAAGGGTTCGAGGTATGCTCGTTATTACTGTAAAACAATTGCTTGATAGCCTGCTTAATGCTATCTGGCAAGGTTGTGCCGGTATTGGTGATTTTTATTTGTAAGGTGACATCGTTTTGTTTTTGATTGATCGTATCAGCTTCAATGAGTATGGATTTTCCACCAGCATATCGTACCGCATTGCTTACAAGAATGTTTAAGATTTCTTTGACGAAAATGTAGTTGCCGGACACCAGCGGCGGTAGTGTGTTAGCACACTGAATCTCGATTGGAATCAGCGGTGTTTCATGGATGTGTTTTAACTTTTCAATGAGTGCAAGTAATGCAATATCACTGTTTAATCCTTTTTCTTGGCCGACCATTAGGCGAGCGTAATAACTTACCTGCGAGAGGACCGGTTCAATAGATTTGCTGGACTGTTGCATGGCATTGAGCAAGGGTTTGTTGTTTGCTGCTTCAGCACTAAGTACATCAAGCCCGAGCGTTAAAGTACTTAATTGATCGCGGATGTAAACATCAAAGAAGTGAACGAGATAATTGCTTGAGGCTTTTAGCTTTTCTTTTGTTTCTTCTAGTTCGGCTTGTATTTTCTTTTGTGCGGTGATGTTCGTTGATGTGCCTAAAATGCCGATGATTTGGCCTTCATTGTCATAAAATGGTTTTTTATGAGAGAGGAAAACAGCGGTTTTTCCACCGGGTAATTCAACAGTTTCTTCAAGAATTTTTTCTTCGCCTGTAGCGACGATCTGGGCATCAACGGAACGCAGGGCTTCGGCAGTATTATGCCAGGGAAGCTCGAAGTCAGTTTTCCCCACAATCTGTTGGCCTTTTTCATAACCTAGTGTCACTGCTTGAGTGTCGTTACAACTTACGTAGACACCATCTAAGTCTTTCCAGTAGACGTGCCCAGGTAGGTTGGAGATAATATTCGCTAGTGTAGTTGGCGAGCTAGACATAAACTGTATTCCTTTTTGTGCGTTAGTATGGGTAGAAGTATACTAGTGCCTTAAATTGGCAAAGCTTAGTCTGACTAAGCAGTCATCCCAGCGTACGGTAGAAAAAGTAGGAATAGTTTTTGGTGTACCTTGATTTTTTTGAAATGATTCATCATCTCGTTGCGGAGGATCGTGATAAGCGGTGGGATGCATTTTTCAAACCTCTCTCGATATATCCACTCTGTGCGAGCCGTACGCTAATGGCAAAAGCATTACAATGAAATAGTGGTTTACCATTGCCTTGATTGTTTTATTGTCAATAAGGGTGGTTTTTTCATAGGGCGATGGTGTTCTGAATAAAAAAAAGCGCCATCCGAGCATGCTCAAGATTTCTTTGGGGCAGGTCTCAGCTCTGGATGTAAATGCTTAAGGGTGTGGATAGACTCGTGGTGCTCTCGCTGCTGATCGTAGATGAGGTACAGTAAACTGGAAAATGCTGTGCCGCTCGTGAGAAAAAGTCCCCACGCCCAATTCTTTGCACTGTCACTTCTTTTTTCTGACTTTTGGTCGATATCCTTTATACTAGAGGCCAAGCGTTCGAAGCCTTCTTTTATCTCTGTGCGTTGCGCTTGCATTTCAGCACGTAGCTCTTTACCTTGCGCTTGCATTTCAACACGTAGTCCATCAATCTTTTGATCTTGCGCAGTAAATCCGGCTTGCATTTCTGAGCGCAGCAGTGCGGTTTGATTATCTTGGCGGTGTACCAGCGTAAGAAATAAATCAGCAGTTGTCGTTGGCATTTTTTCTTCAGTAGCACCTGGTTTTGGGATGTCTTCTGGTACGTTCGCTGTTGTACCGAGGAAGCGAGCGCTAAACAGGTCACGATGGTCCTCTGAGACATTCTGGACGCCGTGCTCTGTGTGCCAGCTCAGCCCCCAAAGATATTGACATATGTCAGTTTTATGCTATATTTTACCGATGACATGGCGAATAGAATTTACAAAAAAAGCTGTTAAACAGATCAAGCAGTTAAGCCCAAGGGCAAAAGATGCTCTTCGTTTTCTTACGGAAGATTTGAAAACCTTTGGTCCTTGTCCGGGGAAAGCTTGGCCTCACTACAGCAAACTTAAGGGGCAGAAAGGGTAATCGAAAGAAGATCGGCGTCATTGCCACTTAATTAGAGGCAAGCCAACATACGTGTGTTGCTGGCTTGTCATTAATAACGAATTGAAACAGATCGAGGTTTATTATGTCGGCACCCATGAAAAGGCACCTTACTGAAAGGTACTCCCAAGCTCAACTGCTGTATGTTATGGACAAAGGGCAGCTCTACGCTATCCCTAAAAAAATAGTAAAGCAATATGTCGTTGAAACAAAACGGGCTCTTACGCGTCCAGGTAATGTTTCTGCAGAGGATATGTTTGCATCGCACGATAAAAAGTATACTAGAGCCGGTGCGCTCTTAAAGGGCTTGCGCGCACGCGAAGGTCTTTCTCAGGTTGTGTTTGCTAAAAGAATAGGTGTTAGTCAGGCAAATCTTTCTAAGATGGAAAATGGTGCGCGCCCTATTGGGATGACTATTGCAAAACGGATTGCAAAGTCTTTTGATGTTAACGTAAATTATTTTTCTGAGTAGTGTCTATTAAAAAAAGCGCCATCCGAGCATGGCGCTACACCTATCCCCACCAGGTGGGTATCGCTTCTCCCAGCAATTCTAAACCCCATCCAGCGCCTGTTTCGCATTGACCAGCAGGTCTTGCAGTACCCAGATGACGTTCATCACGTCATGGGGCTGATAGTCGCCAGAATCGTTTCTTTCAATCATATTAATCACAGATAAAGCTTTATCGACGTTATCCGCAGTTTCTACGAACATTTGTTTACTCTCAGTCATGGTCACACTCCAAATAAAAAAAACAAACTGCCTGGAAAGCGGCATCTGCAAGCGGGTAGAGTGCCCACAGATGCCATCACGTAATACGCCCAAAGCAATAAGCGTATTATGTAATTGTCCCAGTCGTTTGTTTTTATTGTTTTTTTAAAAAAGCTTCCTCACCACCTCAGTGGTAAAAAAGCTTCACTTTTGTCGCTGCATGACCCCAGAGCAACAGGTACAAGCTTTTCAGCCAGAACCCAATATCCTTTCATTGCTACGGGGGACAGTAAAGCGCAGTTTTACTGAACTTGTAATAGATTAAAAAAATGGGGAAATTACCCAGACAATTTCCTGGGCAAAGTTATTGCACTTTGTGGTTTGTTTTGGTACAATATGGGGCGGTGAGATTTATGGAGTATCAGTTGCTATGGAATGCAGTGAGTTTCGGCGAGTGACTTGGTTGGATGTGAGGGAAAAAATACATGCAGTTAACCCTGAGCTTGCCACTATTATTGATGCCTTAAGTCCCTCCCATCAATATCCGCTATATCTAGCTAAATATCCTTATGGCCACGAGATCGTTAAACGTGGAAAATTTATGGTGCCTAACCCTCAGGGGCAACAAGTTCCATTAGATCATTCAAGTGTGGATAAAACAGTCCAAAATGACTTGGGCTACAACTTAATGTCAAATCCGGTAAGTTTAATCTTAAGTAAGTCGGTAGAAATTTCGTTGACGGATAGTGATCGCACGGTTTTGCTTTTATCGGGGCTAGTTAAAACAGGTACATTGATTGGAACAGGACGTATTTTAAGTGAAGATAAACCATATCAGCCTGCATTTTTATGGAATATTACAGCCGGTGCTCGGTCCATTTTCTTGTTGCCTAAAGTGGCCAATGCATCGGGCTTTTTACGACTTAAGAATACCTATAACCTTTCTTCAGAAAAACCAAAAAATATTTTTGACCACTGGAAGATTTTCAAGGAAATCAGTGCGGAGAATAATCATTCTAATGCTATGTGGGATTCTGAGATCTTATATTTTTCCAAGCATTGGTTTGACAGTTTATTGGATTCTGCGTGGAAAGATTTTTACATTTATTTGCTAAGGAGTCATAATAAATTTTCAAGTTATTGGCTATGTGAGCCTGTGTGGAGTTTGATATATTCATTAATAAAGAAGAAATTAAGTTTAAAACCAGATGCTTTTATTTTTCATACGGTAAAACATTTAATTTCGATTGCAGCTGGCGGTGCATCTGCCTTTGCCCCGGCCGTTGACGATATTGATGCACCGATATCATTAATTCAGAAAGCTTTTGTTGAAACATATCGCTTGACTAACTACAACCCTATTGTTATGACTCCAGCTTCATTTGACATGTATGATAAACAAGCGAAGCCGGTATATTATTCTTTACAGTTTCCAAATTTATTGGATTTTTCACCGAAGTCTAGTGAAAGTGAAACTATTGTTTCTGAGTTATATAAAGTGCTCTCTTTGTTAGAAAAGTGTTTATGTGAGATTGAATATGGGGGGCTAAATATTACAGGCACACCCATGCATGACGTAGCGAAGAGAGTGGATTTCACTGGATACCATCCCAGGCCTGGAGGATATAGAAAAATACAGCACCCTCAAGATATTGCTACAGATGATATGCGTTTTTATGGGGAAACTAGTTTTTCAGAAAATAATTTCCCAGAAAATGCTAGTTTTTTCAAGGGTGTGATTAGTTTATCACATAGAGAAGTACGTTAGCATGTAAATGCTTCTTTCTTTTCTGCTTTCAAGCCCGTACAGTCTGTGGCTACAGGATGGATGATTTTTTTAGCGTTCCTGTTGAACTCTTTGTTTTTTTGAGCATAACCTCTAATAAGACCAAATGGCGCATTGATATAAACAAAATGATCCCCCCACACCGTCGCATTACAAGATACAGAGGTTGAATAAGGCACATCAATAACAATCTTGCTGTGTGTATCTCGGAGAAGATTCTTTAAAATAGAAAGCAATTGAAACTGCTCCGCCTGAGAAAACTCATATAGACTACTCCAAAGCAGTAAAATTAAATCGTAACGCCGCTCTGTTTTAAATGTCAGAATGTCATCATGTTGGATGTTTTTTAGATGGGGATAGCGTGCACAAAGCTGTTTGTGTAGTCGCCCTGATTTTTCAATAGCATGAATTTGTTGGGGAGATTTAAAACGTAAGAGATATTCAATAACGCGCCCGTAGCCAGCGCCAACTTCTAGGATAGTATTAGCTTTGAGTATATTAGGCAGTAAAATATTTAGATCCGCATGCTTATGTAATCCACTTGTTTTTGCAAACTTTTGAAACTGATCTAGTGGAATATTTTCATAAAACGCTTGGTTATCATCATTAGTCCAGTGTTTATTTGTGGTAGCAACGGAAGTGCTTGTATTTAAATGGGTAGCGAGCATAGAGGCATTCCCAGTGTTGTAAGAATGTAATATCCCGCACTGTAGGAGCTTGTTTTATCTAGTTCAATCCGTGTTTTTTTTAAGTGCAGGTGTTTTTGTTGTTTAACCCTCATTTTATAGGGTTATGCTATCAACAAAAAATAAGTAAGTGGGGCGGGTGTTATTTGTATTCCTAAGAAAGAATATTTCTTGCGTTCAAAACGTTTCTGAATTGTTTTTTTTTAATAGTTTAGTGTGTGGGTAGTGGTTTATCGCTATATTTTTTTATCGCGACATAAGAGCGCTGCAAAAAAAAGCGCCATCCGAGCATGGCGCTAGCTGTTTCTCCCAGCATAAAATGATTAGGTAAATCCACCGCGGGTCCGCCCGCAGGGTAGCGCGGGTGGGGACCCTTCAGACAAATACCAGCGCCCCAAGCATTTTAAAGAGCGAAAGCACCTGTATTACAGCGGTTTATTGTTATTATCCAGCTTCTCCTGGTTTAGCTGTGTGACCCCAGGGCGAAGAAGTTTTAGTGCGAGCTTTCACCGATGTTCTCAACCTGAATGCTTTCTAATGAGCATTTTGCATGGTTAAGTAAATCCTGTAATAGCCACACAACGTTTAACACGTCACTACGCTTTTTGAGTTGTGTATCTCCAGCCTCCACAAAATTCAATACGGAGATAGCTTTGTCTAAGTTATCCGTGCTTTGCATGTAATATTGTTTGTTGTTAATGGTTGAGATCATTGTCTTTCTCCTGTTATCGATAAATAAAACAATCAGGCCACAAATCATTTGTGGTACCCATCTTTAGACGACAGTTTGACCCCAGGTATAAGTTGCAAAGTGTCCCTGCTTTGCGAACAAGATGCTTTCCGTGCATTGTTTCTCCTTGTTGTTAGAACATTGTCTTGTTAACTTCTTGTATTGTTTTTTTAAACTTGCCTAGGTTATTTAGATGTGGTGTAGATGTTTTTAAATAGACAATGTGCGGATTAAAAATAACTGATTCAAAATAAACTCTTTGTAAGTTTTTTTGCTTCTTTCCCACTGTAATTTGGGGTTGATCTTCTTGAAAAGGTATTGTCAAATACGTTCAAATTAATGATCCCAATACCAAGGCCTACTGAAACAATGACTACCTTAACTGAATCGTTACAAAAAACTGCGGGATTGAACTATCCATTACCCTTGTTTTCTGAAGCTAGCGCTGTAGATACGGGGTTAGTTAAGTGTGCTTATAGTCTGTCAGGAGAAAACTGGGGTGAAATGAATTTGTTCCAGGGAGACTTTATTAATTTTGGATATTGGAAAAAAATTCCTTTCTTTGATAAACCAATTACTCTTGCTGAGAGGGTCGCGAGCGCGAGAGCACTATATGAATTAACGACTGCTTACTCAGAGTTGCAGCATTCTGATTGTGTGTTAGAACTGGGATCCGGTCGAGGAATTGGCGCGATTCATACGTATAATACTTTTAACCCTAAACGTTTGTTCGGCATCGACCTGACGCCAGATCAAGTTCGCATTGCATCTCAATTGAAAAAGACAACTCTAGGCGAGACTAGTGCGGTAAAGTTTTATGTTGATAATGCCTTATTTACAGAATTTGAGAATACTTTTTTCGATAAGATTTATTCCGTTGAAATGGTTCAGCATTTGACTTCAGCAAATGAATTTGCAAAGGAGATGTATCGCTTACTTCGACCACAGGGTAAATTGGTTTTTTCAACATATTTACCTGTTTCAAGTAAGGCAACGCGAGAATGGAGCACTCAATACCAGAACATTGATGCAGGTATTGAAACGGCTACCTCTATTCATGAGCATAAAAGGTGTTTACAGAAAGCCGGCTTTACCAATATTCAAATCACTAGCATAGGTGAGCATGTCTTCCATGGTTACGACGCATGGGCTAGACAGGTAAGCCCTTTAAACTCTTATACCTACGAGCATTTAAAGGCTTACAAACAGGGTATTGTCGATTATTATATCATTATTGCCTCCAAATAATTTTTTCGGGGTTGTTGTACATTAAATATCCTGATAGAATCATGAGCGTTTTAGGGTTATATGGATAAGGATAATAATGGATATTTCTGCAACTACTTCCTCTGTACCAGTCTCTGGGCATAAATTTTTAAAGCAACAACTTGAAGGCATAGTCAAAACTATACCGGGTAGCATTTACTGCAAAGATTTGCTGGGACGTTATACTTTAGTGAATCGACGAGCGCTTGAGGCCGCTAATCTTTCTTCTGAGCAGGACATCATTGGCAAGACAGATTTTGATGTTTTTTCTCCGGAGAAAGCTGCTGCATACCAGCGGACTGATATGCAGGTAGTGCGTGAGAAACGGCAAATTGTAGCGGAAGAGCTGAGCACTGATCCAGGTGGCCGAGAGTTGATTCAGCTTTCAACAAAATCACCGCTATATGATGAAGCGGGCAATGTGGTTGGCGTTGTTTGTAATACGGTTGATATTTCTGAGCTGAAAAAAACACAAGCCGAACTAGAGCTCACAAAACAAAACCTTGAAAATGCTAACCAGTCACTATTGAGTTTTTTGTCTTTCTTGGATTACCACACTCGCACCCATTTAAGTGATGTTTTATCTGGTCTAGATGTGTTTGAGACAAAAGTACCAGATGACTTGGCGTTACTTGAAAAATTGAGAGAGTCTAGTCTTCAGATGTTACCTTTGTTGGAAAATATTAATTACTATGCAAAGTTAAAGCTAGGTAAAATTGATGACTATCGTGATGAAATATATGTTCAGGGGATGCTTGAGTCACTTGTCAGAAAAGCTTCAACCCCTGATGTGCCTATACAATTTTCTATGGATGGCGAGTTACCAGAAGAAGTTGTTAGTAACTACCTTTTTTTGAAAAATGTAATTAACATTTTTTTAGAGAATGCCGTATCTCATGCAACCGATGGCCTCGTTCAGCTTAGTGCTAAAGTTGTTAACAGAAAAGATAATACGGTACGTTTGAGATTTTCAGTAGAAAACCATGGAAAACCAATCTCAGAAAATACGAAAAAGAATTTACAGCGATTCTTCGTGGGGGAAGGAGGGTATGATGCCACCCAGCACCCATTTGATTTAGGCTTGAAGCTTTCCATCGTTAGCTTGATTGCTCAACTGCTTGATGGCGAAATAGGTTTTGAGTGTGATGATCTTTCGACAGTATCTTTTTGGTTTGAGGCCGAATTTAAATTGCCAGAGGCGGAAACATCAGGGCGAAAAATTGTTAAGCGAATGGCTCAGTTTAGTTTTTCCTCTTCGGATGAAGTGATAGCTTCTAATGAGATAAAGCCGAAAGCTCAGCGCTTGTTACTTGTTGGAGAGACGCCAACAAGTCAGCTTGTTTTCAGGTCCCTTCTTGAAAGTAGTGAGCATGAGCTTGTCGTTTGTGATTCATTTGTGGGTGCGATCCAGGAAATTCGAACCAGGTTGTGTGATGCTATTTTTGTGAATGTTAATCTCTCTAATGCAACGGGACTTCAATTTATTGAGGCGTTGCGAAGCGCTCCCTCGCTTAATCAGCAGGTGCCATGTGTTGCGATGACGGCTCATGCGGCAGAAGAAGATATTGAACGCATTCAAGCGTATCCTATTGATGAGATTTTACTGAAGCCATTAGCGCGAGAAGAACTAGATGAGGTGATCACGTCTTTGTTTCCTGACTAATGTACGGTTATTGGAATGATTGCTTGATAAGCAAAAAAAAAGCGCCATCCGAGCATGGCGCTACACCTATCGCTTCTCCCAGCAATTCTAAACCCCATCCAGCGCCTGTTTCGCATTGACCAGCAGGTCTTGCAGTACCCAGATGACGTTCATCACATCATGGGGCTGATAGTCGCCAGAATCGTTTCTTTCAATCATATTAATCACAGATAAGGCTTTATCGACGTTATCCGCAGTTTCTACGAACATTTGTTTACTCTCATGTTTACTCTCATGTTTACTCTCAGTCATGGTCATACTCCAAATAAAAAAAAACAAACTGCCTGGAAAGCGGCATCTGCAAGCGGGTAGAGTGCCCACAGATGCCATCACGCAATACGCCCAAAGCAATAAGCGTATTATCGTGACTGTTCCAGTCGTTTGTTGTTATTGTTACATTGAACCCCTTTATTAAATAAAGAAGTCCGTCTTCTTGTCGCTGCATGACCCCAGAGCAACATTGATTCGGTTTTGTCTGT
>BQJM01000046.1 GCA_021604705.1 marine bacterium B5-7
CAATGTTGATCTCAGTGAAGTAAAACAATTCGACGCACTCGCCAGCCGCTGGTGGGATCGCGATGGCCCCTGCAAACCCCTGCACGACCTTAACCCTCTACGCCTACAGTTCATCGAACAACATACGACGTTATTTGATAAGAAAGTATTAGATGTTGGCTGTGGTGGCGGAATATTAACGGAATCGCTCGCGAAAGCCGGCGCCGGTGTGGCAGGTATTGATTTGGCGGCTGATGCATTGAAGGTGGCTGATCTGCATCAAAAGACACTGGATCTCGGTATTGATTACCAATGCTGCAGCGTAGAAACACGTGCCGCAGGACAAGCGGAACATTACGATGTCGTCACCTGCATGGAAATGTTAGAACATGTGCCTGACCCTATTTCGATTGTGCATGCTTGCGCAACGCTCATTAAGCCTGGCGGGAAAGTGTTTTTCTCCACCTTGAATCGTAATCCTTTAGCTTATTTGAAAGCCATTATTGGTGCTGAGTATGTTTTAAATTTATTGCCACGCGGCACGCATGATTATGCGAAATTTATTAAACCCGCAGAACTTGCCGCATGGGGTCGTGGCGCCTTACTAGAATGCACTGCCCTCAAAGGATTAACATACAATCCTTTTTCTAAGCAATACAAGCTAACCAAAAAAGTAGATACGAATTATTTGATTTGTATGACGAAGTCATACTGAGCACTCTTGAACATGATAGACACGATCAGTGCTGTCTTTCAGAAACCGTCGGCGGCAGGGATAGCCGCCGTCGAGCGCCAAGGATGGCAGTTAGTCTGCGTGTTTCTGAAAGACAGCACTGATCGTGTCAACCACTTTAAACGAGTTTATTAATCCTTCATGAAATTTTCTGCCGTATTATTTGATCTCGATGGTACCCTACTCGATACATCACAAGACTTAGCCAATGCATTAAATGATTTGCTACAAGATCACGGTCAACCCGCGCTACCCTATCGCATGATTCGAGAAAAATTATCGCTAGGTGGAAAAGGCTTAATTGAATTAGGCTTTAAACCCCTGCCGGATAAAGAAAGCTTACTAGCTTTGCGGGAACAGTTTTTTCAATATTATACTGAACGCATGCATGAAAACACGGCCTTGTTCCCAGGCATGCAGTCCGTACTTGATTACTTAGCTGAAAAATCCTTACCTTGGGGTATCGTGACTAACAAACATGTGCGCTTCAGTGAGCCTGTTGTCGAAAAGCTTGGCTTGTCACACGGCAGTTTGATTTGTGGTGACACACTGCCTGTCTGTAAGCCGCATCCCGATCCTTTATTCAAAGCCTGTGAAGAACTCGGCGTTGATCCCACACATTGTGTTTACATTGGTGATGCAGAACGCGATATCGAAGCAGGCCGACGCGCGGGCATGAAAACCATCGCCGCTAAGTATGGCTATTTAACCGAGGATGAAGACATCGATGCTTGGCAAGCAGATGTTGTGATTGAATCGCCGGAAATGTTATTGCAGTTATTGTAACACGCCTATTTTAGGCAAGAATTGTTGGACACGATCAGAGATCGCTTTCAAAAACACGCATAAAGCCATCCCTGGCGCTCGACGACGGCTCTCCCTGCCGCCGACGGTTTTTGAAAGCGATCCCTGCTCGTGCCCCAGCATTATCACAGGTTATTTTTATATTCCTCTCAACACTCATGATTCCGCAAGCGACTTCTCAATCACCTCATAAAGATCTGGCGAGAGTTTGTGAATGTGTTGCAAGTCTTCGAGTTGCGCGCGCATCAACGCTTGGCGCTTATCATCATAACGCTTGAACTGCGTTAAAGGCGTAATCAAACGTGCAGCAACCAAGGGATTAATGTGATTGAGTTGGCGCAACTGCTCACCCAGGAATGCGTACCCCGATCCATCCGCCGCATGAAAATGCGCCATGTTTTGCAGGCTAAATGTGCCGACGACAGATCGCATGGTATTCGGATTTTTCATCGAAAACTTTTCGTGCTTCATCAGCTGGTGAATATCGTCTAAGACTGCAGGCACATCGGCACCTGCTTGCAACGCAAACCATTTATTCAACACAATGGGGTGGTGATGCCAGCGCTGGTAAAATGCATCAAATGCAGCAGATTTAAGAGCAAGTGGCATATGCGACAACACACGTAAAGCGGCGATGCTATCTGTCATGTTGTCTGCTGATTCAAATTGTGACATCGCTAATTGGTGCGCTTCATCATTCTTTAAGCAACCAAGATACATGAGACATGTATTTTTTAAGGCGCGCCTTGCCACATCAGCATTAGAATAAACATAAGCCGAGTCAGATTGATTGTCTGCATACATCCCATTGAAATCTGAAACAAATGCTTCCGCTAATTGCTCGCACATAAAGTTCGATGCGGCATGAATAGCATCAGGATCAATCACCGTCATTTGTTCAGCAAGATAAATCTCTGAGGGCAAGTGTAATAGCGTCGCTTTGAGACGTTTATCCAGGTTGTCATCACACAGAATGTGCTTCAATGTGTGAATGTAACTTTCTGGTACGGTCCATTTAGACTGATCTGCTTCTTTCATCAGCTTAAAAATAATGCGTGAACTTAATTGTTGCCCCGCATCCCAACGATTAAATCCATCCGTTTCATGCAACATTAAATGCATTAAATCTTCATCGCTGTAATTTGCATCTAACTTAATTGGCGCAGAAAACCCTCGCAACAAAGAGGGAACAGGTTTTTCTTTGATGCCATCAAAAGTAAATGTTTGTTCGGTATCTTTTAAGCTAAGCACCTTTGTGGCAGCTGGAATACTATTACCCGCAGCATCCAATAAGGTCATTGATATTGGTATATGCATCGCTTGTTTTTTTGTTTGACCCGCTGTTGACGGTATTGTTTGTTTCAGTGTTAATGAGAACTGCTGTTTTTTCGCATCGTAATCGTGCTTTGCCGTCACACTCGGTGTTCCCGACTGGCTATACCATAATTTAAATTGCGTCATGTCGATGCCAGAAACGTCTGCCATACAATTCACGAAATGGTCACACGTTACGGCCTGGCCATCATACTGAGAAAAGTATTGATCGGTTCCTTTTCGAAACGTTTCTTCGCCGAGCAAATGGTATTGCATGCGAATCACTTCTGCACCCTTGTTATAAACCGTCGCGGTGTAGAAGTTATTCATTTCTATGTATGCATCGGGGCGAATTGGATGTGACATCGGTCCGCCATCCTCAGGAAATTGGCGGCTACGTAGAACATTGACGTCTTGAATACGTTTTACTGTGGGATCTGAAATATGCGCCGTAAAAGATTGGTCGCGGAATACCGTAAACCCTTCTTTTAAGCTTAACTGAAACCAATCCTGACACGTGACACGATTACCACTCCAGTTGTGGAAGTACTCATGCCCAACCACTGTCGCAATGCCCTCATAGTCTGCATCGGTTGCGGTTTCTGCATCTGCAAGGATGTACACATTATTAAAAACATTTAAGCCTTTATTTTCCATCGCACCCATATTGAAGGAACGCACCGCAACAATCATAAAAATATCAAGGTCATATTCACGACCGTAGGCTTGCTCATCCCAAGTCATCGATTGTTTAAGGGACGTCATCGCATGGGCTGTTTGGCCAAGGAATCCTGGCTCGACATAAATACGCAAGGTCACTTCTTTACCCGACATCGTCGTGAAGCTATCCTCAAGCAGTTCTAAAGTCCCTGCTACCAGCGCAAACAAATAACAGGGCTTAGGATGTGGATCATGCCATGTTGCAAAATGTCTATCATCTTCTGCTTCACCTTGATCGATCTGATTCCCGTTTGCGAGCAAGACAGGGAACATCGCTTTATCTGCAACTAAAGTCGTGGTAAATGATGTCGCTAGCACATCGGGACGATCTAAGAAAAAGGTAATGCGACGAAAACCATGGGGCTCACATTGTGTACAAAATAAATTATCCGCAAAGTATAAGCCTTCTAATTTTGTATTATCTGCGGGATTAATCACCGTGGTTATCTTTAAGTTAAAGGCATCCGGCGCATCATGAATCAACAAGCCAATGTCATTTAATGTATAGGCTGACTCAGGTAAGGCTTCATCGTTAACTTTAACCTCCACCAAAGCCAGGTCATCACCGTATAACTGTAAAGACTTTTCCTTGGCATTACCCTTGGGGTTTCGCATAACTTCAATGTCTGAAGACACCTTGGTTGCACTTTCGAACAAATCGAAATGTAGTTTAACTGCCCCAAATATAAAATCGGTGGGTTGATAGTCTTTGCGGTAAATTGCTTGCTTTGCCATGTGTGTTGCCCTGCTGCATGATTGATTGGATCATTCTAGGCAAATTGGCAGGTAAAATATAGTTTTTATGTTGAAGGAATTGTCGAATATACCTCTTATTAGAAAATACTTTACACGACAGGGGTATAAACACAATTAGTTAAGGTAACGCGAATGATGTAACCAATCGCTGTCGGGGTAGTACGCGAAAATTAAACTGCCGTTTTTAATGGTGTTAATCACGGGTTTAACTAATTTTTCTGGTAAAGCAGGACAACCCCAACTTCGCCCAAGGAATCCATGCGCATGCACGTATTGCTTACTCACATATGGCGCGCCATGGATCACGATATGGCGCTTAAACGCATTGCCATTAACACCTTTTTCTAAGCCGTATAAATGCAAGGAGTAACCTAAGGTACCTTTGTACGGTTTCCCTGTTTTGAATAAGCCAATGCTGGATTCTTTGCTATCGACTTCGTCAGAGAATTCTGTCGGCGCCACCCCGCCACTGTTTTCACCGTGCGAGACCAGTGAGTGGTATTGCACTTTATCGTGACGCAGATCGACGACCCAGAAACGTTCTTGTGTATCTGGTTTGCTAAAATCAATAATCGTTAATTCTTCTTGTGGGTCTAACCCCGTTGCACGCGCATGATAATAGGCTAATAACGCCAAGCGTAATACTTTAGGATCGAGCGTAGGGATCCGTTTTTCAAGGATGGTTTCTTGTGCTAAGACTTTGGCGCGGATCATGGGATCATCGGCACGGTGCTGTGTGACACAAGCAGCCAATAGCGCTGCGACGAAACTGATAATGAATAGCTTTTTCATAGTGGGGTATTTTAGCATAAATTTTGAATTTCTTTGAAATATCCAGGTAATTTTAGTATAATGAGGATTCATTGTTAGGAGAAGTTTATGACTCCACTACATATTCAAGTTGTTACAAATGCAGCCCAAAGACCCACGGCTGTCCTCATTGCTTACGAAGATTGGATGGCTATTCAAAATAAGTTATCGATTGAAACAGATTATGAGGTGCCAGCACCTCGCTCCATCAATAGATACAACGGCACACTAAAACTCAATCAAGATCCAATGCACTTCCAAGAAAATATGCGAGGGGAGTGGTAATTTTATATGAAGGACTCGCCTCTCTGTATTCTTGACACAAATATCGTTTTATACCTCCTAGGTGGAAAACTTGCCCAGCCTCTGCCAGAGAATTTTGTATATGCGGTTTCTTTCATCACAGAAATGGAATTACTTTCATATCCTAACCTAGATGAAAATTCAGAAAGAGAAATTAATGAATTCCTCTCAGATATTCTTGTGCTTGACTTAACGAAAGAAATAAAAATACAGGCTATTTCTCTGCGTCAAAAATATAACATAAAATTACCTGATGCTATTATTTCAGCAACAGCTGTAACAAACACCGCTACACTTTTATCAAATGATAAAAAATTAAAGACAATTATTGAACTCAAACCTGAGACATTAGCACTGTTAGATTAAGTTGATTCATCGTAAAAACATGAACAGCCGGTGCACCATAATCCCTCAACTGTTTAATATGATCGTCAAGGAACTTTTCTGGCTTAGTCGCATATTGCTCTTTCGTTTTATCTGGCACACTCACCCCCTGTCGGTTCGCTAATGCCCCTATTGTTTCTATGTCATGTAAGGGCATCACCCCCGGAATAATCGGCACCTGGATGCCTGCATCGCGGCAACGTGTCACGAAAGAGGGATAGACGGCTGCATCAAAAAAATATTGCGTGATGATTTGATCGGCGCCGCAGTCGACTTTGTGTTTAAGGTAGTGAAGATCGCTTAAATCTTCGGGGTATCCGGCCACACTAATGTAAAAATCATTAGAGAATGTTTGCTTAACCGTTGTCACTAATTCTGCTGCAAAACCAAATGCTTTTTCGGGCCTAGGTCCTTCTTGGCGCTGATCGCCACGTAAAATTAATAGTTTATTGATACCCAGTGTTTTATAGTGCTGTAATTGTTTCATTACTTCTTCAGGTTCAGTGCGTGAACCCGCAATATTAAGCATAATATTTTTGTGTGTCTTTATTAATTGTTCGATAAAGTCTGTCGGCGCATACGCTTTCCCAAGGCCTGTAGATACCGCAAGCAAAGTTTCTGCAGGCAATGCACGCACAGCCTCAAGCAGCTTAACTTGAGCCTCTGCTTTTTTGGGTGGGAAAATTTCAAGGCTGATTTTCATGGTTTTTTACCGGGAAACAACGCTACGGTGACAAATCTTCAAACTTAACTATCTAACTCACCACTTTGTTTCAACGCTTCCCAGTCGAAAACATCATCCGGATTTTCACGGGATTCTAATACCGACTCTATCTCTTCGATATATTCAGTAATCGCTGAACACGCGATAAGACTTTTTGTTCGACCCGTTTTATCTGCCAAGGCTTGCAGGCGAGTGTCAATATCTTCCGGTAAGCTGATTGATAACATGAGTAATCCTCCCAATAAATATGGCATTTGCCGTGCAATTGTAGTCCCATATATATTTTCCTCAAGCTTTAAGTGTAGTGCCCCTGCTCTACACCGATCTGCCGGGAATTAGCCTTCAGATGAGTTTGTTAGTGTGCACCGCACCGCGCAAACGACTAAGCACCGTTGCCGATCAAATGCCACTGGAAGTTTATCCTTGGGCGCAATTCTTAGAAGAATTGTGGGCGGGGGAGATTGTTTAGTGTTTTTCAAATAAATCAGACAAGGTTACTACTTGATCCAACAGTTCTTCAGAGTACATCGATGGCTTTATGCCACTTACACTAATCAGGGCCAAGAAAATTTGTTTTTTTGTGCGAGTTTGTTTGGCAAATATTTTACTACGCTGCTGCAAAATAGCAGCATATGCTTTGTCCAATTTAAAAGGTTGAGCAGTATATTTAATTTCGCATAGGGTAATCGCGTTATCATCTCTATCAAACAATAAATCAACTTGCGCCCCCTTTTCTGCCTGTGTTTTCGTCGGGACATAACGCCACGTATGAGGAATAGCTGCGGGATTCAGCGCCAGCGCTTCGCTAATTTGCATCACATGTTTATGGCATATATTCTCAAACACATATCCACTCCAGGCATACCAAGCACCCGTTGTCTGCATTTTTTCCCAGTAACCGCGCTTCAAGCCATTTTTGCGTAAAGATTCTTTAACAGGTGCAATCCAGCGCAAGTAAAACAAAACGTATTCATCGATCACACGGTAATATTTCCCCTTCACTTTACGACCATATGGAATAAAACTCATAATAAAACCAGATCGCTCTAACACATTTAACTTATTTAATGGTCCCTGTCCCTTTTGGACAGTACTTAGCTGAGCAAATAAATCTTCCTGATTAATGCCATAGGGTCTTTCTGCAATTTTCGTAATAATTTCTATGTAGCTCTCATGACCATCAAATAACGCTGCAAATAAATTATCGAACTCATCAAGAAAGAAACTTCGTTTACGAAACGCGAGCTTCTCAATAAGCTGTATCGCGGTTAAACCTTTCTCAACTTTATTTAGATAGTAAGGAATGCCTCCCATTGCCATATAAATCTTTAGCACTTGATCCTGACGAAGCGTAATACCTCGAGATTTTAGATAGCAATTTGTCTCATACAGATTAAGTGTTTCAAGCTGTATTGTTTCTGTCACACGGTTGTGTAACCCCCCCCTGCTATTAATGATTTTATCGACAATCCAAGATGCAGAAGAACCACATACAATCAGTTTAATGCGCGGATCTGCTGACCAATGTTGGTTCCAGTAATATTCCAAGGTTTGCAACAAGCGCGCATTCTTTGTTGCCATCCAGGGAAGCTCATCAAAAAATAATATTATTTTTCGCCCCTTTGGGAGAAGGCGCATCGCCTCTGTCAGTACTTTAAAAACACCATTCCAATCTTTAGCAAGACCAGGCATTAAGCCCGATAAAAATACACTAGCGATTTGCTCTGTCACATGCTCAATTTGCTCTTGCATCGGTGCATCTTTCGCACCCGTCACCATAAAAAATGTTGCTTTTTTTTGAGAGAAAAACGATCGGATTAAATATGTTTTTCCAACTCTGCGCCGACCATAGATCGCCAAGAACTCAGCTTGTTTAGAAGAAAACAGTCGCTCTAGCGTACACCTTTCTTCGAGTCTAATGCCAGCAGCCATGTTATCTCCTTTCGTTGAGGGATGCGACGAACTTCCAGAGTGAACTAACTTAATATTTCCTGTAAGATAGTTCCAGCTGAAATAGCTCCCCAAGTTGAACTAACTTAACATATTTTATGAGATAGTTCCAGCTGGAATTGGCTTCCAAAGTGAACTATTTTTGCATTTGTCTCGAGATAGTTCCAGATGGAAATAGGCTGATTTTGTCCCTAAATCAACATTTACTGATTTATCGAAATATTATTAGTGAAATGCAAGAAAAAATAAAACAACTGAAGGTGCCAAAAAACTTTTCCTGCTTGCCTGTGTTGATTCATGTTAATGGCACTGAAGAGATTATTAAAGACAGCCACTACTTTTCTGTCATCAGTAATTTTTCAGATTTCATTGGTTAACACCTCTCAGCAACCATATGCAGATCTGCCGGGGATTCTAGGTAAATTTGGGTAGAAATGGGAATATTTCGGAGGCCACGCCGAAAAAACATGCCTTTTTCTGGAGTACACTCCGAAATACTGCTACTATTTCGGCATGTGCTCCGAAATATTGAGATTTTTATGATTGAGTCCAACACATTTGAACGCCGCCTTCCGCTGGATCTTCCTGTCGGGCAATCCTGTTTCCTGTGGGGCGCACGCAAAACGGGGAAATCCACTTATTTGAAAGAACGCTTCCAATCCGCTGTCTATTACGATTTGCTAAAATCTGATGAATATATGCGCCTACTCAAAGAACCCCACCTGTTACGCGAAGAGATTATTGCACTACCCAAAACTGCGCTTAAGCAGCCTATCATTATCGATGAAGTTCAAAAAATACCTTTGCTCTTAGATGAAGTACATTACCTCATTGAGAACACCGATGCTTATTTCATTTTGTGTGGTTCTAGCGCGCGAAAACTAAAGCAAGCGGGTGTAAATCTACTTGGTGGACGCGCGTGGTGTTATGCCTTTTATCCACTGGTTTATCCTGAGATCCCTGACTTCGATTTATTGCATGCATTAAACGTTGGCTTAATCCCTTCTCATTACACCAGCAATCAATGGCGAAAGTCCGTCACAGCGTATATCGATTTGTATTTGCGTGAAGAAATTCAGCAAGAAGGATTAGTAAGACACTTAGATTCATTTGCGCGCTTCTTAGATGTTGCTGCCTTTTCAAATGGGGAGCTCATCAACCATTCCAATATTGCACAAGACTGTGGTGTTAACAGTAAAACTGTGAAATCCTATTACGATATCCTGGAAGATACCCTGCTAGGCTATCGACTAACGCCCTACATCAATCGGAAAAAACGCGATGTTTTTAGCAAGCTATCGAAGTTTTATTTCTTTGATGTTGGGGTCGTCAGTGCATTGACAAAACGCAGCATTAACAGCCTGCAAGGAGTAGAAGCTGGGCATGCTTTTGAACATTATATTTTGATGGAATTAATGGCGTATCGTGGCATCTCAGACAAAGATTTCGACATCACGTACTGGCGCACACCGACAGGCATTGAAGTGGATTTTGTATTGGGTGATGCCGCAGTATCTATTGAGGTGAAAATTCGTGACACCATTAAATCTAGTGACACACGAGGCTTACTCGCATTCTATAAAAAATATCAACCCAAACGAAGCTTGTTAATCTGCACCGCGCCACGCAAACGACTAAGCACCGTTGCCGATCAAATGCCACTGGAAGTTTATCCATGGGC
>BQJM01000047.1 GCA_021604705.1 marine bacterium B5-7
ATCGAGACAGCGAATACCTGTTGGATCATTGATTACAAATTTACAGTACCAAGTCAGGATGAGCCCTTAAGCGACTTTCTACAAACACAAGTGGCGCGTTACACCGCTCAGCTGCAGCAATATGCCGACATTTTAAGCGCCATGGGCCGAGAAAATGTGCAATGTGCATTGTATTTTCCCTTATTGCCCGCTTGGCAGACGCTAGATTGTCCAGTAGTATACTTGGCTTAAATACAATTCAAGGACAGATATGCACTCACTGGACTTTGGTTTTGATGAAACCTTGACGCTACTTCGCGACAGTGTCCGCGAATTTGCTGCGAAAGAAATTGCCCCCCTTGCCGAACAAATCGATCATGACAATGCTTTCCCTCAAGCACTCTGGCTTAAGCTAGGTGAAATGGGGCTATTAGGCATTACGGTCGATGAGGCTTATGGTGGCGCCAACATGGGTTATCTTGCCCACGTGATTGCGATGGAAGAAATTTCTCGCGCCTCTGCGTCTGTGGGCTTAAGTTACGGTGCCCATTCTAATTTATGTGTGAATCAGCTTCATTTAAATGGATCTGAAGAACAAAAACAGCGTTACCTTCCTCAATTACTTAGCGGCGAACATGTCGGCGCACTCGCGATGAGTGAGCCAGGTGCCGGCTCCGATGTGGTTGGTATGCAATGCACTGCAACGCAACGGGGCGATGTCTTCGTATTAAATGGTAACAAGATGTGGATCACCAATGGTCCTGAAGCCAGTACGTTAATTGTTTACGCAAAAACCGATAAAGACGCCGGCTCAAAAGGCATTACAGCCTTCATCATTGAAAAAGATTTCCCCGGATTTAGCACAGCGCAGAAGCTGGATAAGTTTGGTATGCGTGGCTCCAATACCTGCGAACTGGTCTTCGACAATTGCGAAGTGCCTGCAAGCAATATATTAGGTGGACTCAACCAAGGCACGAAAGTATTGATGAGCGGCTTAGATTACGAGCGCGCCATTCTAGCGGCTGGCCCAGTGGGCATTATGCAAGCATGCATGGACGTTGCACTGCCCTACTTGCATGAACGAAAACAGTTTAATCAAGCGATCGGCGAATTTCAGTTGATGCAAGGTAAACTTGCGGATATGTATACCGCGTTAAATACCTCTCGCGCGTATCTGTATGCCATCGCACAAGCATGCGACCGTAAAATCATCACACGTAAAGATTCTGCTAGTGTTATTTTATATTGTGCTGAACAAGCCACACAAATGGCCCTGCAAGCCATTCAGTGTTTAGGCGGCAATGGTTATATTAACGAATACCCCACCGGGCGTTTATTGCGCGATGCCAAGCTTTACGAAATAGGCGCCGGCACGTCGGAAATTCGTCGTTGGTTGATCGGCCGAGAACTCTTCGCAGAAGCAGGCTGATTGTGATGTTCGATCAACCATACCTTCAGGTTGTCATTCCGGTCTTGAGGTTGTCACCTCCATCAGGCACTAGTGTACTTTAACTAGTATCATCAGGAGATCCCGCGTCGAGCGCGGGATGACAAACTCAAAGTCAGAATGACAGCGAAATTGTTGCCGTCGAGCGCCACAGATGGCTTCATGCGTTTTTTTGAAAGGAATACTAGTCCGAGTTTCCTAAAGATAGAAAAGGATACATTTCCATGACCAACATCGTCATCACATCAGCCACGAGAACCCCTATGGGCGGCTTTCAAGGCGCGCTATCAACCGTTCCAAGCCCACAATTAGGCGCCGCAGCGATTCAAGCAGCCGTTTCTCAAGCCAATATTGCCCCTGAGCAGATTGACGAAGTCATCATGGGTTGTGTCTTATCGGCTGGATTGGGCCAAGCACCTGCCCGCCAGGCAGCACTAGGCGCCAATTTACCCTATGCCACAGCGGCGACCACGATTAACAAGATGTGTGGCTCAGGGCTAGAGGCTATACGCCTTGCTTGTGACCGTTTACAGGCAGGGACACAACATATAATAGTGGCAGGCGGCATGGAAAACATGAGCTTGGCCCCCTATTTGTTACCCAAAGCACGTGCAGGTTATCGCATGGGGCATGGCCAACTACTGGATCATATGTTTTTAGATGGTCTAGAGGATGCTTACGATAAAGGTTGCTTAATGGGTACTTTCGCAGAAGCGACCGCCACGCATTACGCATTCACACGCGAAGCACAAGATAACTTTGCGCTGACTTCATTGGCGCGCGCACAAGCGGCTATCGATGCCGGTCACTTTACCGATGAGATCACGCCGGTCACCGTTCGCACCCGCAAAGGCGAACATCAGGTCGCCATCGATGAACAACCTGGCAATGCCAGACCTGAGAAAATTCCTCAGCTTAAACCCGCCTTCGCCAAAGATGGCACGGTAACTGCGGCCAATGCCAGCTCCATTTCGGATGGTGCAGCCGCTGTCGTCCTCATGACAGCAGAAGAAGCCAAGGCGCGTGACTGCCCGGCGCTTGCAAAAATTTGTGGGCATACGAGTTTCGCACAAGAACCCGCATGGTTTACCACAGCACCTGTCGGGGCGATAAAAACCCTATTAAAACAGCTTAACTGGCAAATAGACGATGTTGACTTATTTGAGATTAATGAAGCCTTCGCCGTTGTCAGCATGGCAACGATGCAAGAACTCAAGCTACCGGCTGATAAAGTGAATGTGCATGGCGGTGCTTGTGCGTTGGGTCATCCTATTGGCGCATCGGGCGCGCGCATCGTGGTTACGCTCTTGCATGCGCTGGCGCGTACCGGTGGCAAGCGTGGTATTGCGGCATTATGTATTGGTGGTGGTGAAGCCGTCGCGATCGCGATCGAACGTTTGTAAAATTCGCGCAACTATTTTTTTTAAAACCATTGCAAAAAACTTTCTTCAGCGAAAAAAACCAAAACATTTTTTTAAAAAATCGTTAAAAAACAAAAAAACGAAACAATTTTTTACCAATCAACCCCTTTTTCTTTAGAAATGAGTAACTTACAGTTGCTTATGTCTGTTTTTGTGATATTTTGACAAAGTCCCTTCACAAATATTGGAGATTACTATGCCTATCGCAAAACGTGCAGCAACTGCTGCTGCAAAACTAAGGAAAGACCTGAAGGCCGCTGAAGCTAAGGTCAAGAAGTTAAAAGCTGCTATCGCTGCTGCTGCTAAGAAAAAGCCAGCTGCTAAGAAAAAAGCTGTTAAGAAGACCACTGCTAAGAAAACGACTAAGCGTAAAGTAGCTAAAAAACCAGCTGCTAAAAAAACGACTAAGCGTAAAGTAGCTAAAAAACCAGCTGCTAAAAAAACGACTAAGCGTAAAGTAGCTAAGAAAACCACTGCTAAGAAAACGACTAAGCGTAAAGTAGCTAAAAAACCAGCTGCTAAAAAAACGACTAAGCGTAAAGTAGCTAAGAAAACAGCTGCTAAGAAAACGACTAAGCGTAAAGTAGCTAAGAAAACAGCTGCTAAGAAAACGACTGTTAAACGTAAAGTCGCTAAGAAAACAGCTGCCAAGAAAACGACTGCTAAGCGTAAAGTTGCTAAGAAAACAACTGCTAAGCGTAAAGTAGCGAAGAAAACGACGGTAAAACGTAAAGCGAAAAGATAATTTCGCTTTTTTCGTTTCTGGAAAGGTGGCTTCGGTCACCTTTTTTTATGTCTATTTCTTATTTGACCCACTTCTGAATCTACTGCTGTCATCCCGCAAAAGTACTACAGCAATAGATGGGGATCCCGCGTCAAGCGCGGGATGACAGGGGTAGCAATACAGCAGTAGATGGGGATGACGGTGGTGCTAGAGCCTATCAGCTGAAAGGATTTAAACTTGGCGATTTTGGCCTTGGCTCATTTGTAGCAACACCTTTATACACATTCCAAGCACCTTCCGCTTCTTGCACAAGCGACTGGTAATGCATTTTGCGTTTCTCAATCTCTGATTGCTCACCAGGCACGGAACGACGGACGACAATGTCATTCATGCTTTTCTCGATGCTTTTCAGGTGAGGATAAACAGGCTGAGATTGAGCCATCTCCTTGCTAAAACGCTGATGGACTGCGTATAACGCCTTCAAAGCAGCATATTGATTGCTTATGTCATCACGCTTCAAGCGATAACCATCAAGTGTCTTTTCAACTGCCTCAAGCGTATCGGATGCTTGCTGCAACTTCGCACTATGCTTGTCATAATCAACAGCAAGGTCAGCAGATGAGGCATTTAATGCCGTCATGACTTCCTGAAATTGATTGTCCAACTGGTCAGACTCAACCCAAGCGCTGTAGGGTGAAGGCCTCCAAATGAATCCAAAAAAAGTATCACAGTAACCCTCATATGATTCAAAGCCGCAACTCTCAGTAGAAATGCGCATATTCTCGTCGGTGAACGCACGCTGAGAAAACTCTACGTAGGAATGATAGGAAGAATAGCGCGATTTAGAGTGATTAGCCTCATTTTTTTTGGTCCCAAGCATCCTATTGATGGCGAGCATAGTTTCATCTGCAGTATAAACATAGTCTGCATTTTCTTCGAATAATTGCTTTTTATCGTCCTGAAGGTTTTGCAGTTTCGTATTTATTGTCGCTTTCTTGGCATCAATCTCTTCCTTTTCTCGCCTCAGCTGAGCTGAAAAATCCTTTCTGGATTGAAGCGGAGGAAGCGCTGGCGCTGGTGCTGCGACCGCTAAAGCGGCATAGGGATTAGGCGCTGGGTTTACTGGTGCAGGCACGACGCTCTGGGACAAAAGTCCGTCCATTGTCGATTCGAGGAAATGTGTATCCTTTACCACCCTTATCTCGTAAGCCAAGGCCTTAGGCGTAAGCAATATTAACGGCAATACATGGGCTCTTTCCTGAAAGTCACCAACGCCCCATTCTACGGAAGGTGCGGGTACAGCCACGGTTGTCGCTGGCCCAACAGCAACAGCGGCCAAGTCATTACAGGCGCCGCCAGGCGCTGTGCTTAGAGAACGAGTTCCAGCGCCAGCGCCACCCATAGGAACAGGCCCGTCAGGGTCCTGCTCATACGAATGGAAACCACCTCCGTAGTAGGCATGAAAACGCGTTTGCTTCACAACAACAGGCTGCTTAAAGAAAACATTGTCAGCCCCATTGTTGTGTCTTAAAAGCGCCTCTTCTGTCAATGGGAAAAAAGAGAGCTCAATGGGGTGTGTTTCTTCCGCGCCCTGACCCAGTAGCTCTTGAAATGTGTCACCAGCGCCCGTTAATGCCAACGCCATAAAACGCTGGATGTTACTCCCAGACCCCAATCCCTTAATCACCAGCGGGGTTCCGCGCTGGATCAAGTAACAGTCATCTAAATTAGTTAGCGTGATGGGCTCATCTGTTGTGGGTGTTTTTGTATTCATACCCGCATTTCTGAGCACCATTGCAACCGCACAATGAGCCAGATTAGCACTCTCACCTGAAAGCGCCAATGAAAATTCAAATTCAAAGTATGAGCCTGGGTTCACAGCGAAGAAGTGCTTAAGCTTATTTGTCGCTATCCGTACCGGTGTTCTTTCTTGCGGACTTTCCGGAGTAGACTGATATATCTCACACCAGACTCTCAGCTGAAGATTGCGCGTGCCCGCATCGGGACGAGCATCTTGATAAACGGTTTTATACACTTCATACGGCATAGAAGACTCCTTTAGATAATTATTTGTTCAACTCAATGGGGCGGGCAAATTTTAACCTATTCAAGCTGGTGTTGTCAATAAGATACAAGAAGCGCTGTTTGACCCCTTGATTGTGCTAGGGGCGCTTGTCATCCCATCATCTCGCGCACAGCGTCTAAATCTGCTTGCGTGTTCACACCAATCAGTGGTGCGCCATGCCAAGGCAACATATGAATCGCATAGCCATGTTCTAGCACACGCAACTGCTCTAGGTTTTCACGTTGTTCAGCCTCGCCATGGGACATCGTCAAATATTTTTTGAGAAAACCAACCGTCTGACAATATAAGCCAATATGCTGCAATAAGGTTTGAGTGGCCCCTACCACCGGCACAGCACGTGTAAAATTAATCGCGCTGCCATCAATATCCATTAGCACTTTTACATTTTCTGGTAATTGCATATCTTCGGCATTAGAAAACGGCATACACAAACTAGTCACCGCAGCATGCGTATGGCGATGCAACAATGCCACAAGCTGATCAGGAATCATCGGATCTAATAAGGGTTCATCACCCTGCACCGTCACAACAACCGTTTCATCGGCCAAGCTCAATTGCGACACCACATCCCCCACACGACTCGTGCCATTGGGATGATCGCTAGTCATGCAAACCGTTGCCCCAAAACCCTCGGCAACGTCTCGCACTTCATTGGAATCAGTCGCGACAATCACACGCTCTGCATGACTTTGCTGCGCACGCTCAACAACATGTTGCAGCATTGGCTTACCCGCAATATCCAACAACACTTTTCGAGGTAAGCGCGTGGAATCCAGGCGGGCGGGAATGATGATGGAATAGGGGTGTGTCATTTAATATATTCTCACAAGGCTGTCATCCCACGCTTAACTCGGGATCTCCTGATAACACTATGGTAATAGATGGAGATCCCGGCTCAAGGCCGGGATGACAGTCATTTTTTTCATCCCGCGCTTGACGCGGAATGACAGAACTAAGGCTCATTAACTGTACGCGCTTCATCAATCAACATGACGGGAATATCATCGCGAATAGGATAAGCCAATTTATCCGCTTGGCAAATCAGCTCAGCCGCGTCTTTCTCATACTGTAGTTTACCCTTGCATTGCGGGCACACTAAAATTTCCAATAATTCGGTATCCATGCTAGCCTCCTGTGGTCTATTGGCCGAATTATACTGCATATGCTCGAATTAAACATCCACGCCGCCCACCCCAGTTGGCATGCCATTTTACGCGATGCACTCGCGCAATTAGATCCTGCCTACCTGGCTAAGCTGCAACAAGACGACGCATGGTTGCCTGGGCCTAAGCAATGCTTCAATGCCTTTTCTCAGCCTCTCGATAAGATCCAAACCGTGCTATTGGGCGAATCCCCCTACCCGCGCGAAGCCTCTGCCAATGGTTACGCATTTTGGGATGCCGCCGTCGATGCAATTTGGTCAGAAAAAGGCTTATCTAAGCCCGTTAATCGGGCCACCTCACTACGTAATTTCATTAAAATGCTGTTAATTACCGAGGGGCGCTTATCACCTGAGGATACCTCGCAAGCGGCCATTGCAGCGCTAGAGAAAGGTGAATTCGTTCAGACGCTGGCAGACTTATTTCAGAATTTGATGCAGCAGGGATTTCTGTTGCTGAATACCACACTGTGTTTAAGCGATCGCGCCGTCCCCAAAGATGTGCGGGCTTGGCGCCCTTTCATCGAGCATGTACTGGCGGCGCTTTACCAACACCGACCCGATGCCACCTTATTATTATTCGGCAATATGGCTAAAGAATTGTCAAAAATACCGGTGGTTTCGCAGTTCAATACGCTGCAGGCCGAGCATCCTTACAACATCTCCTTTATTCACAATGCTAGCGTACAAAAATTCTTTCAGCCGCTGCGCGCATTACAAGCAGCACTATGATAACATTGTAGCTCTCGGGAGGATAAATCATGCGTATTTTATTGGTTGAAGATGACGTATTGTTGGGTGAAGGTACCAAAAACGGCTTAGTGCAAAAAGGCTATGCTGTGGATTGGGTTAAAGATGGTTTAGCAGCACTACAAGCTGTCAAAAACGAATCTTTTGAAATTGCTGTGGTCGACCTCGGTCTTCCTCGCATGCCTGGCATTGATTTAATCCGCGAAATCCGCGCCATGGAATTAGACATTGCCATTCTTATTCTAACTGCGCGTGACAGCGTGAATGATCGCGTGCAAGGTTTAGATACGGGTGCAGACGATTACCTCACCAAACCTTTTGACCTCGAAGAGCTTTCTGCCCGTTTGCGTGCATTGCAACGTCGCGCTGCGGGGCGTATTGATTCTGTTTTACAGTATGGCGAGCTTGCATTAGATCCTGCTGCTCACACGGTCATGCTGGCTGGCAATCAAATTCTGGTATCACGCCGCGAATTTGCGCTGCTCAATAAACTCTTGGAAAACCCAGGTCGCGTATTATCGCGCGAGCAACTCAATCAATGTTTATACGGCTGGGATGATGACATCGATAGCAACGCCATCGAAGTACACATTCATAATATTCGGAAGAAACTCGGCGGCGGCAAATTTATCCGCACCATTCGTGGTGTAGGTTATATGGTAGAAAAGCCCGCTGATAACAGCGAGTGAGCATGAATCCCTCCATACGCAAATTCCTACTGATTAACTTGTTACTCAGCGTAACCGTTGTCATTATTGCGACGGCGCTAGGTAATTATTACCTCGCGCAACGCGACGTGCAGCGTCACATCGATTCTTTACTCAGCCAAACGGCTTTTGCTTTTCAAGCTTTGATCAATGATGATTTGACCACGCGGAACGTCGATAAGTTGCAAATTGCGTTAAATAGCATCCCTGAAGAGATTCGTCAGTTTTCTCATGTGAACGATGATAAGCGCGTAAAAGAATACAGCAATGGTTTACAATTTCAGGTATGGAGTAATCAGGGTAAGTTATTATTACACTCACCGGGTGCACCAACAGCCGCATTATCCAATGGCATTGATGGTTATACGATTAAACGATTGCAAGGTGTGCCGTGGCGGGTGTTCACCACGTATAGTATGCCAACGGGTTTAAGCATTGTAGTGGCGGAGCGTTTTAACAGCCATGCTACACTGGGGCATCATATTACTGATGACTTTATCATGATCATCACAATCACCTATCCCCTATTAGGCTTTTTGATTTGGATTATTATCGGACGGGGTTTAGGGAGTTTAAACCGTGTTACGCGTGAAATTGCTAACCGCGCACCCAGTTATTTAAAAGCCGTTGACGTGCAGTCTGTCCCGATCGAAATTAAGCCCTTGGTACAAGAACTCAATAACTTGCTGCTGCGCCTGCGTGAAACCTTGGATAGAGAAAAGCGATTTTCTGGCGATGCCGCCCATGAATTGCGAACCCCCTTAGCCGCACTAAAAACCCATGTGCAGGTCGCGATGCAAAGCGATGACCCACAAGCGAGTAAAGAGAGTTTGAAAAAAGCGATGCGCGGCGCCGATCGTTGCACGCATATCATCGCGCAATTGTTAACGCTCAGTCGTTTAGTGCCAGAAGCGAATCGCGGTCATGACATGTCGCATGTCAATTTAGAGTGCGTTGCAAAAGAAGTGATTGCTGAGCTCGTCCCTGTTGCACTCGATAAAAATATTGAATTAGAATTATGCGCAGAAAAATTAAAAAGTTTAATTAACGGTAATCCAATTTCTTTGAGCATTTTAATCCGTAATTTAGTCGACAATGCGATTCGTTACACCCCGGAAGATGGTTTAGTGCGTATTATGTTATTTGACGCTGCAAACGATGTGATTCTTCGCGTACAAGACAATGGTCCTGGTATTGCCCCTGATTTACGTGCCCGCGTATTCGAACGCTTTTACCGTGTGCTAGGTAACGCCAGCCCAGGCAGCGGTTTAGGGCTCGCCATCGTGCAACAAATTGCAAACTTACATGGCGCCAGTGTTCGCTTAAATGAACCTGAGTCGGGTACCGGTTTAGTGATTGATGTGCGCTTTGCGAAGGTTTGATGCGTTTGTCATCCCGCACTTGATGCGGGATCTCCAGCTATCACCATAGTACCCCCACTGTCATCCCGCACTTGATGCGGGATCTCCAGCTATCACCATAGCCCCTCCACTGTCATCCCGCACTTGATGCGGGATCTCCAGCTATCACCATAGCCCCTCCACTGTCATCCCGCACTTGATGCGGGATCTCCAGCTATCACCATAGCCCCTCCACTGTCATCCCGCACTTGATGCGGGATC
>BQJM01000048.1 GCA_021604705.1 marine bacterium B5-7
CTGACAAGCCTACGTATTCTTCACGATATGCGCGTCGTAAGCAACGAGACCAATGTATCTCTGCCTGTTTATCATCAGCGATTGTATCATTAACAAAATCCACCTCCCATGTAATGTATTGGCTCGCTTGTGTCCCTAATAAAGCGTAGCGATGGGGGAAGTGCTGTTGGTATGATTGCTTTGCCCATAGGAAGTCATTCGCTTGTTGATACCAGCGACGGCTCAGAACACCCGCGTTGAGTCGTTCTGTGATACTTAGAAATGAGAAAATGTGTTGGGCAAGTTCATTGGGTAATGCAGCGATAAAATCTACACGTTTCTCACCGCTGCGTGAGACTGGACTAGCTTCTTGATATTTTCCGGTAGGTTCGTTGTTAGGCATTATTATTCCTTAAATTCTTGCGTTGCCCGAGATTGTGCTTTTTTCCGCCCCTTGTGTCAACTATTTGAGCAGGTTATCTCGGGCAAGAAGGGCTTTTTTTGAGGATCCTGCTTCATCTTTGCTGCAAATCCATGTACAATTCGCGGCCTTAATACTAATTAGTGTCCGGAGATATGTCATGTCGGCAGCCATATTTGAATTGAACGCAACAACTCGTCAAACCCTAGGAACAGGCCATTCGCGCCGTTTACGTCACGCAGGCCAAGTGCCCGCCGTGATCTATGGTGCACACGAAGAACCAGTATCGCTTACACTGGAGCACAGCAAAGTGATCCGCGCGTTGGAAAACGAAGCGTTTTATTCACATATCTTAACGATCGATGTGGACGGCAAAGCAGAAAAAGCAGTCTTGAAAGATGTGCAGCGTCACCCTTTCAAACCTAAAATTCAGCATATGGATTTCATGCGTGTTTCTGCAAAAGAAACATTGCAGATGCGTGTGCCGATTCACTTCAACGGTGAAGAAAAAAATCTAGCGGTGAAAGAAGGTGGCGTCGTATCCCACTTACTAAATGAGATTGAGATCTCTTGCTTGCCTAGCGATTTACCGGAATTTTTACCGATTGATGTGAGTACGTTAGGGGTGGATCAATCACTACATTTGTCTGATCTGAAGATGCCTAAGGGTGTTGAGTTAGCGACACCTGTGGATGAAGAGCATAACCAAGCGCTTGTTAGCATCAGTGCACAACGTGCTGCAGAAGAAGAACCGACAGCAGCGCCAGAAGCGCCCGCAGAAGAAAAGCCTGCTGGCGATAAAGACAAGGCCGGCGAGTAAGTTTTGACAGAAGCGACAGGGCCGTTACATCCAATTCAATTAATTGTTGGTTTAGGTAATCCGGGTTCGGAGTATGCCGCTACGCGGCATAATGCCGGTGTATGGTTTGTTGAATCGCTTGCTGAACAATACGACTGTCAATTTCGCACAGAGAATAAGTTAAAAGGGCTGCTGAGCCGTTTCACTGAAGATGGCCGCGAAGCCCGTTTATTAGTCCCTACGACTTTCATGAATCACAGCGGTATGGCTGTCAAAGCGGTGATGCAATTCTACAAAATTCCGCCGCAAGCTATTTTGGTCGCACATGATGAGCTTGATTTGCCAACCGGCACGATGCGCTTCAAACAAGGTGGTGGACACGGTGGTCATAACGGTTTGCGCGATATTATCACGCAGATAGGCAGCCGGGACTTTGCACGACTCCGTATTGGGGTGGGTCGTCCAGATTCATCAGAAGAAACAGTGAATTATGTGCTAAAAAAACCGTCGTTGACGGATAAACAACAAATTTTTAATGGTATTGACGAAGCGCGCGCGCTGATGACACAATTATTGCAAGGTGATCTGCAGGGTGCCATGCATATCTTACATACTTCTACAGGATAATAATCATTATGGGCTTTAAATGCGGGATTGTGGGTTTACCCAATGTCGGAAAATCGACCTTGTTTAATGCATTAACCAAAGCAGGGATTGAAGCGCAAAATTATCCTTTTTGCACGATAGAGCCGAACGTCGGGATGGTGCCTGTACCTGATCCGCGTTTAGATCAACTCGCAAAAATCGTTAACCCAAAACAAATTCTACCGGCAACCATGCAGTTCGTGGATATTGCAGGCTTGGTTGCTGGCGCATCTAAAGGTGAAGGCTTGGGTAATCAGTTCCTCGCAAATATTCGTGAAACCGATGCGATTGCACACGTTGTTCGTTGTTTTGAAGATGATGATATTACCCACGTATCGGGCAGTGTGGATCCCGCGCGTGATATTGAAGTGATTCATACGGAGCTGTGTTTAGCTGACTTGGATGCCGTAGAAAAAGCCCTTCAAAAACAGCAAAAAATTGCAAAAAGTGGCGACAAAGATGCGAAAGCGTGCATTGCCCTTTATGAAAGATTAAAAGCACATTTGGATGCAGGAAAACCTGCGCGCGGCTTAGAGATTGATAAAACAGAACAACCGATATTAATGGCTTTGCCGTTACTGACCAGCAAACCAACGCTGTATATTGCTAATGTGGCTGAGAAGGGGTTTGACAATAATCCGCACTTACAAGCAGTGACATCGATTGCAGCAGAAGAGGGTGCAGGCGTTGTTGCTGTTTGTGCTGCGATAGAATCTGAACTCATCGATTTAGATGAAGAAGATAAAGTGATATTTCTACAAGATTTAGGCTTGGCTGAGCCTGGCCTAAATCGCGTTATTCGCGCGGGTTATGATTTGTTAGGCTTACAAACTTACTTTACTGCCGGCGTGAAAGAAGTCCGCGCCTGGACGATTCCGAAAGGGGCGAGTGCACCACAAGCGGCTGGTAAGATCCACACGGATTTTGAGCATGGCTTTATTCGTGCAGAAGTGACCGCCTTTGATGATTATATCGCAGGCAATGGTGAGCAGGGCGCGAAAGAAGCCGGAAAGCTACGTATTGAAGGGAAAAGCTATATTGTCCAAGATGGTGATGTGATGCATTTCTTATTTAATGTCTAAGATAGCCGTTCGTTTTTTACATTGATTTGGTGGTGGCTATGGGTGGACTTGAACCACCGACCTCAGCATTATGAATGCCGCGCTCTAACCAGCTGAGCTACATAGCCAAAAGGCCGGCCATTCTGGCTATTTTTCTCCTTTTTGTCAATCGTTTACTTAATAGTCAGTCGCTTCTTAGACTGGAAAAATCAGCCTTTTCTTACAAGACCCCCACGGCTGGCTGTGGTAGGGTATATGTCCCTATAACAATGAGGAGGATTTGCCATGGATCAAAACAAATCGAAAGCACTAGACGTTGCGCTCAAAAGCATTAAGCAACGATTCGGCACGGGCGCGGTGATGCGCTTGGGCGAGAACCCCATTTCACGTGATATTCAAACGATTTCAACAGGCTCGTTGGGATTAGACTTGGCGCTGGGCGTCGGCGGTCTTCCTTGCGGACGTGTGGTTGAAATTTATGGGCCAGAAGCGTCTGGTAAAACAACATTGACTCTGCAAGTGATTGCGCAGTGTCAAAAGAATGGTGGCACAGCGGCATTCATCGATGCAGAGCATGCGTTGGATCCTGTGTACGCAGAAAAATTAGGTGTGAATGTTGACGAGTTATTAGTGTCACAGCCTGACACGGGTGAGCAAGCACTAGAAATCGCAGATGAACTCACGCGCTCTGGTGCGCTAGACGTGATCGTGATTGATTCTGTTGCTGCGTTAACACCGAAAGCGGAAATTGAAGGTGACATGGGCGATAGCCACATGGGCTTGCAAGCGCGTTTGATGTCACAAGCTTTGCGTAAAATTACCGGTAATTTAAAGCGTTCTAACACCATGTGTATTTTCATCAATCAAATTCGTATGAAGATTGGTGTGATGTTTGGTAACCCAGAAACAACAACGGGTGGTAATGCGCTAAAGTTCTACGCTTCTGTGCGTTTGGACATTCGTCGTATTGGTGCGATTAAACGCGGTGATGAAGTCGTTGGTAACGAAACTCGTGTGAAAGTATTGAAGAACAAAGTGGCGCCGCCGTTCAAACAAACTGAGTTTGATATTCTGTATGGTGAAGGTACATCGCTTGAAGGTGAGATTATTGATCTTGGTGTCAAGCATGACTTCGTGGATAAAGCGGGTTCTTGGTACAGTTACAATGGCGAACGTATTGGCCAAGGTAAAGATAATGTGCGTCAATATTTGAAAGAGCATACAGCGATGGCTGAAGAAATTGAGCAGAAAATCCGTGATAAATTGCTGGTGAAAACACCTGTTGCAGCCGCAGCAACTGAGGGAAGTGAGGATGTCGCACTCGCCGATTGAGTCGCATCCTACGGATGTCCGGCGGGCTGCGATGAATCATCTGTCCCGCCGAGAACATACGCGTCTTGAATTGTATCGAAAACTCACCACCCGCGGGTTTCCTGCGGGCCTGGTGGGCCCAATCATCGAAGACTTAGCCAATGAAGGCCTACAGAGCGATACCCGCTTTGCGGGGGCTTATACTCGCTATCGCAGGGCGCGTGGCTATGGGCCGGTGCGGATTTCTCAGGAAATGCGTGAACGAGGTCTGTCCGATGACTTGATTGGTGTGCATATTGATATTGATGATGAAGATTGGCTGCGTATTGCAGCAGAAGTACTTGCAAAAAAAGCGGCATCTGCGAATAATGCTGACCCTAATCAACGTGCGAAACTGCAGCGTTTTCTGCAGTATCGTGGTTTTACATCCGCCCAAATTCGGGCCGCTATGCGAAATGAGACAACATGAAAAGCCAAGATATCCGAGATGCCTTCTTACAATATTTCGCCAAACAAAACCATACGGTCGTGCCTTCGGGTAGTTTGGTGCCACACAACGATCCCACCTTATTATTTACTAATGCAGGCATGGTGCCTTTCAAGGATGTGTTTTTGGGGTTTGACCAGCGTGACTATACGCGAGCCACCAGTTCGCAACGCTGTGTGCGTGCGGGTGGAAAACATAACGACTTAGAAAACGTGGGTTATACTGCGCGTCATCACACATTTTTTGAAATGCTGGGTAACTTTAGCTTTGGTGATTATTTTAAAAAAGAAGCGATTCAATTTTCCTGGACTTTGTTGACTGAGGTGTTTGGCTTACCTAAAGAAAAATTATGGGTCACTGTTTTTGAAGACGATGACGAGACAGCAGACATTTGGTTAAACGACATGGGCGTTGACGCAGCACGTTTTTCTCGCTGCGGTGCGAAAGATAATTTTTGGGCGATGGGTGATACAGGACCTTGTGGGCCATGTACTGAAATCTTTTACGATCATGGCGCGGATATTCCTGGTGGGCCACCGGGCAGCCCTGATGAAGATGGTGATCGTTATATTGAGATTTGGAATATTGTTTTCATGCAGTATGTGCGATCGGCAGATGCTAGCTTAGCACCTATTCCTAAGCCTTGCGTTGATACCGGCATGGGTTTAGAGCGTATTGCTGCTGTATTGCAGGGGGTGCATACGAATTATGATACGGATTTATTCCAAGGTATCATGCAGGCAACGGCTAATTTAGCAGGCCTTCCCGATTTGACGAATAACTCTTTAAAGGTGATCGCCGATCACATTCGTGCAACTGCTTTTCTCATTGTGGATGGTGTACTGCCGACGAATGAAGGGCGTGGTTACGTTTTGCGCCGGATCATGCGACGCGCGATGCGTCATGGACATCAACTTGGTTTGCATGATCCCTTCTTCCATGAACTGTTAACGCCATGTATTGAAGCCATGGGTAGCGTGGGTGAAGCACTAGCTGCACAAAAAACACAGATTGAAGAAGTCATTCTAAAAGAAGAAAAACAGTTTGCGAAAACGTTAACGCAAGGTTTGGGTATTTTAACGAAGGCGATGCAAGATTTATCTGGTGATGTGATTCCGGGTGATGTTGCTTTCCGCTTGTATGATACCTATGGTTTCCCCTTTGATTTAACGGCAGATATTGCGCGTGAACATCAGTTGACGGTCGATGAGCCGGGTTTTCAGGCGGCCATGAAGGTACAGCGGGAGCAGTCTAAATCAGCCTCACAATTTAAAGTTGATTATACTCAGCGTATAAAACTTGAGGGAAAAACAGATTTCTTAGGTTATCAATCTTTACAAGAAAGCACTGAAATCACAACGCTCATTCAAGAGGGTAAAACAGCTTCAACATTAACGACAGATGCGTCAGCCGCGGTGGTATTAATGCAGTCTCCTTTTTATGCTGAATCTGGTGGGCAAGTCGGCGATCAGGGTGAGATTATTACTGATTCCGCGCGATTTGTTGTGCAAGATACACAAAAGCAAGGCGATGTGTTTATTCATAGTGGCTATCTCGCGGAAGGTACCTTGCATGTTGGCGAAACGGTGACGGCGGTTGTGACGGATAGCTTGCGCCAACAAATCGCATGCAATCATTCAGCAACACATTTGTTGCATGCTGCGCTGCGAGAAGTATTAGGTGAGCATGTGGAACAAAAAGGATCCTTGGTTAAATCAACAGGCTTACGCTTTGATTTTTCTCATGGGGAATCCGTGTCACCGGCGCTAACTGAAGCGATTGAAACGCGTGTGCAACAAGCGATTAAAGAGGCATTGGCCGTTGAAACAGAAGAAATGTCGATTGACGAGGCCAAAACGAAAGGGGCGATGGCCTTATTCGGCGAAAAGTATGCGGGCAAAGTGCGTGTATTGTCTATGGGAAATTTTTCCATGGAATTATGCGGTGGGACGCATGTAAAAAATACGGCAGACATTGGTGAGTTTGTGATTACGACAGAAACGAGTGTGGCAGCAGGCGTGCGTCGCATGGAAGCCTTAACAGGCGATGCTGCTGTGGCATGGCAAACAGAAAAGGCGGAGAAGTTACGCAACAAACAGTTAGATATTCAGCAAAAAATATATCAGCGCCAGAAAATGGCAGCACAACTTGCAAATGATTTGAAAGTCGATGCAGCTTTGCCTGAACTAACGATTAAACCGGCAACGCAGCTGCCAACGCCAGACACTTGGCGCGCTTGGATGCATGAGCAACAAGAGATACACAATGCTTTGCAGCAATATCAACGACAAGTACAAAAGTCCCTTGAGAGTTTGCAGGCAAAGGTAGCTAGTCAGCAAGGCGATGGCTTGTTAGATGCAGCGGTGATGGTGCAGGGCATTAACGTGCTTGCTATCGAGTTAAAAAATATAGACGGTAAGCAATTGCGACAAACACTGGACCAGCTAAAGCAAAAGCTTGGTACCGCTGTGATTATATTGGCGGCAGTGAACAATGGTAAAGTGCAATTGGTTGCGGGTGTAACTGACGATGCCACGGATAAAATTCGTGCGGGTGATTTAGTGAACCATGTTGCGACACAAGTCGGCGGACGTGGTGGTGGGCGCGCAGACATGGCACAGGCTGGTGGTACGGATCCTTCGCAATTAGAAACAGCATTACAGTCTGTTGAGGCATGGGTACAAGAAAAGTTAACGTAAATTGAACGAATGTGTTGTGACTTAGTTGCACTTGGTGGGTAGTGTGCTAAAAACATATAAACTAAAATAGGTACGATATCTCGTTGTAAAACACGCATAAATCCATCCCTGGAGCTCGACGCCGGCTATCCCTGCCGCCGACGGTTTTACAACGAGATATCGCACCTATTTTCGGTAACATGATTATGAGCTTAATTATTCAAAAATACGGCGGATCATCGCTGGGAAACATTGACCGCATTCACGCGGTGGCGGATCGTATTTTAGCGACACGTGCGCAGGGCCATGACGTTGTGGTTGTGGTGTCTGCGATGGCGGGAGAGACGGATCGTTTAATTCATCTCGCACAACAAATTCAATCTGAACCTGCGTCGCGTGAATATGCCGTGTTGTTATCATCGGGCGAGCAAGCGTCGATTGCGTTGATTGCGATGGCACTTATTTCTCGAGGGCAGGCTGCTTGTTCATTTACGGCATCGCAAGTGCGTATTCTTACCGATAATCGCCATCAAAAGGCGCGTATTACTGGCATTGAAGATAGGGCGATTCGTGCTAATTTAGCGGCAGGACAGGTGGTTGTAGTTGCGGGATTTCAGGGCGTGTCTGAATCAGGCGATGTGACAACTTTGGGTCGTGGTGGTTCTGACGCGACGGCGGTAGCGTTGGCCGCAGCGATGCATGCGAAAGAGTGCCAGATTTTTACGGATGTTGATGGTGTGTATTCGGCAGATCCACGTGTGATCCCTGAGGCACAATTAATTCCTGAAATTAGTTACGAAGAAATGTTGGCATTTGCGAGTCATGGCGCCAAGGTCATGCAGAACCGTGCGGTAGAGTTAGCGGCGCACCATGGTGTGCCACTACGGGTGGCGTCGAGTTTTGGGGAAGGTGAAGGAACATTATTAACAAGTCACGATGTAGGTTTGCAGCAGGCACGTGTGACGGGTATCACATGGCAGACCGATGGCGTGCTATGCCGTGTTTCTGGCTTGCCCAGTGAGCCGGGCCTGTCGAGCGCCTTGTTTGCACAATTGATGCAGGCAGACGTGGCTGTGGATTTTTTCCGAGAAGGGCAGGCAGAGGATGGTTTATGGATTGAGGGTTTGGTGAGTGCAGCAGAGCAGGCGACGGTGCAGCGGGTGCTCGAGACTTTTGGCTTGGTGACCTTTATTTCCGCTGCGACGATTTCCTTGGTGGGGCGAGGCCTGCATGAAGATGCCACGATTATGCAGCAGTTTGCTGGGGTGCTTGCTTCACAAAAAATTGCCATTTGGGGTTTACAGCGGACCGATCATCATTTGACAGTGCTGCTTGATATGGCTCAAGTGAGTGCGCTCTCAAGCTTGTTGCACACTGCTTTTGCTTGACTTTTCACCACAATGTTATCCACAGCGCTGGTAATTTGTCCAGCTTTTGCTACACTTCTCCACCTTGATTGTTAGCCGAAAGAGTGTGTTTTTGAGCGATGCCAAGGAAAGGTCGCTGATAAAAGCTCTATGGCCCATCAAAATTGTTCAATATTTAATATTTCCTTAAGGAAAGCTTGATAGACTGTGAGGCGAAAGGGGTCATTTCGCTCGCAAAATGGACGATTTGATGGATATATAAGCAATAATAAAGTTACAATCGGATGTCACTGGGTGACAAACGGATGTTGAAGGGAGAAGTTGGTATGTTGATTTTGACTCGCCGGATTGGCGAAACGTTGATTATTGGTGATGATGTGTCAGTGACTGTATTGGGCATCAAAGGCAACCAGGTACGTATTGGTATCAATGCGCCGAAGGATTTGTCGGTACATCGTGAAGAGATTTATTTGCGTATTCAGCAAGAAAAAAGCAATGGTGCATCCACTGGTGGCCAAGACGCTGCATAAATCTATTATTGATAATAAGTAAGCTAACGGCCACACCACCTGGTGTGGCCGTTTTGTTTCTGGTATGATTTCGCACTTCGGAGAGATGGCCGAGTGGCTGAAGGCGCTCCCCTGCTAAGGGAGTATAGGGGTTAAACTCTATCGAGGGTTCGAATCCCTCTCTCTCCGCCAATAAATAAACCCGCAACGCGGGTTTTTTTATTGGCGGAGAGAGAGGGATGGAGAAGACTAACCGGTTCGACAAATGCTGTCGCG
>BQJM01000049.1 GCA_021604705.1 marine bacterium B5-7
ACGCCTGCCCGGTGCCGGAAGGTTAATTGATGGGGTGCAAGCTCTTGATCGAAGCCCCGGTAAACGGCGGCCGTAACTATAACGGTCCTAAGGTAGCGAAATTCCTTGTCGGGTAAGTTCCGACCTGCACGAATGGCGTAACGATGGCCACACTGTCTCCACCTGAGACTCAGTGAAATTGAATTCGCAGTGAAGATGCTGTGTACCCACAGCAAGACGAGAAGACCCCGTGAACCTTTACTATAGCTTTGCACTGGACTTTGAGTTTATTTGTGTAGGATAGGTGGGAGACTATGAAGCGTCCGCGCTAGCGGGCGTGGAGTCATCCTTGAAATACCACCCTGATAAACTTGAGGTTCTAACCCAGGCCTGTGATCCAGGTCGGAGACAGTGCATGGTGGGTAGTTTGACTGGGGCGGTCTCCTCCTAAAGAGTAACGGAGGAGCGCAATGGTACCCTCAGCGCGGTCGGACATCGCGCATTGCGTGCAAAGGCACAAGGGTGCTTAACTGCGAGACTGACAGGTCGAGCAGATACGAAAGTAGGTCTTAGTGATCTGGTGGTTCTGCATGGAAGGGCCATCACTCAACGGATAAAAGGTACTCCGGGGATAACAGGCTGATACCACCCAAGCGTCCATAGCGACGGTGGTGTTTGGCACCTCGATGTCGACTCATCACATCCTGGGGCTGTAGTCGGTCCCAAGGGTATGGCTGTTCGCCATTTAAAGTGGTACGCGAGTTGGGTTCAGAACGTCGTGAGACAGTTCGGTTTCTATCTGTTGTGGGCGTTGGAAATTTGAGAGGATCTGCTCCTAGTACGAGAGGACCGGAGTGGACGTACCTCTGGTGTACCGGTTGTCACGCCAGTGGCAGTGCCGGGTAGCTATGTACGGACGGGATAACCGCTGAAAGCATCTAAGCGGGAAGCCTTCCTCAAGATGAGATTTCCCTTGTCTCTTGAAGACACTAAAGGCCCGTTGAAGACTACAACGTTGATAGGCAGGGTGTGGAAGCGCGGCGACGCGTGAAGCTAACCTGTACTAATTGGCCGTGAGGCTTGATCATATAACCCAAAAAAGTTTCCGTTTTTGGTGACACTGAAAACATCTTCTTTTAAGAAAATTGCTACTACCGATTTTGTGTGTGCGTTGTCATCCCGCGCTTGACGCGGGATCTCCGTCAGGTAACCCTGTCATCCCGCACTCGATGCGGGATCTCCAGAGGTACTTGTGGGAGATTCAAAGTACACCGAGCCAGTTTTCTGGTGATAATAGCGAGCGTGCCCCACCTGATTCCATTTCGAACTCAGTAGTGAAACCGCTTTGCGCCGATGATAGTGTGGGGTAACCCATGTGAAAGTAGGTCATCGCCAGGATTTATTCCCTAAACCCCGTGTGCTAACGCATACGGGGTTTTTTTATGCCTTTTTGTCATCCCCGTGCGACTGGCACCCCAGCCCAACCCCTCTCATCCCGCGCTTGACGCGGGATCTCCTGCTATTACCTCATTTCTTAAGTATCTCTTAATAAAAACCTGATCGAGAACCAAAACCCAGCCTCGTTGCGCAAGTGGATGGGTATATGGTGAGTATATGTTGAACAAATCTGCTTCTTCGCCTTTACCTTAATGTTTTCTTAATACTTTACCCTTACAATGGCTACAATAACGTATATTACTGATAAACAGCGAGAAACCAGATGCCATTAAGCCCAGAAGAACAAAAAGCAAAAAAAGTGGCACTTGCAAAGCTTGGTCCAGTGCCAGGGCAATCTTATGCCGATACGACGAGACTATCCGCATGGGTTCAAGAACATAATGCGATCCAGGCGAGGTACCCTGAAGATGCACGCGAAAAATCTGAGCACGAAAAAAGCTTCGATACGATCATGGCGAGGTTACGTTATATCACGGCCTTATTGTTGGATGAAACGGGCGACCCAAGAAACTTAGCGAGTTTTCGGGGTATGTTAGCCTTGGGGGAGCGTCATTCACGCCCAGAAAGACAGCAAGCATTGTTAGCGCCTACTTTTACAGCAACACAGCAATTAAGATCTTATATCCCAGCTCTTTCAATCGATGAAAATAATGCTTGGGGGGTTTATGTGCCCTGGATTGTATTTGGTGAAGGTTTTTTTGGTTTTATCCCAAGACCCGCATTGAAACTTATTTGGGAACAACCCAAACCGATTTTTAACTGGTCTGGTAATACCGATCTGGTGCCTGACAGTGTGTTGCCACACAACCTTGTTTTGTTGTCAGCGACTGAGGTGAAAATACGTCATTCAGCGGTTTATTTCTCTGATGTGCAAACAGCATTATTGGGGAATGTAGAAGAAGAACCAACATCGCCTGATTCTTCGTCTCCACAAAAAGATAGAAAAAAAGTACAAGGCGCGCGTTTTAAATTGGCGCGTGAAAAACTCACGAAGAAAATGTGCTCGGCAGCGTTTTGGGATGCTTTAGCTGAGAAATATACTGGAGATTCAGCTAAAAAGGGTGTCATTGATAGATTGAAGGCACACTGGATTAGTGAAGATGCAGATACGACTAGCCCTGATGACGACGATGATGACGAAGCCTATGACGCAGAGGTGCTGAGCACACTCGCATTACACACCAGCGCGGGATTGTTGAAACGTGCTGAGCATTTAACACAGTTACGCACATTCTTAACGGCATTTTCAGCACATGCGACAGAGAGCATGAATGCTACCGACCTGTTAAAACATTACCTGCCAAAAATGCGCGCCGCAAAAAAAGAATTTTTGCATGCCGTTGGCCGAGAAAATGCTTATGAAAAAAATATGACGGATGAAGCATTTTCTAATGTATTCATGGCAGGTTATCAAGAAACCATTTATGATAATTTGAAAGGCTATATTCAGACAGAAGAAGAGCAATTGGCCAAGGCGATGCAAGCCAGGATTAGATTCTTTAATGACGCTGCAGAAAAAGACGCTGCCACAAAAGAAGCTGCCACAAAAGAAGCTGGCCCCTCTGATGGCTTTGCTTTTGTTATCAACGATATTGCCATTGAAACAGCATCCGCTTTGAACCAAGCTGGCATTGATATCACCGATAACAGCGTAGGCTTGGGGGAAAATCAAATGGCGTTCCTGATTGGCATGCCATGGGGTGATTTAGATCAAGCGGTTGTGAATGAGTTTCAGGCGCATGTTGAACGCATCAGCTCACAGCTCCGGGCAGATCGGAATAATTCAACGAGTGCTGATTGGGGGCTTATGTCTCTAGGCTTCACAAAAAGGGTTCCTAATCCCTTTGTTGCTCCTGATTCTGGTGGTATACCTGTTGCACAGGCACCTTCTCTGACAGAGAGTACCGTTAGGAAGGCTACTCCATCGGTTAACCTTGATGCACCGCCACCAATATCTAATCCAGTATTTACGATCACACCACCCACACCGACAACACCAGCTGATGGTAGCGAGTCTGCTGTCGCGGCGGGCGTCACTGTAGCATCAACCTCAGCAGAAAAGCCTGTTACCGAGACAGAATTATCAGAAGGTGAGCTTGAGCGCTTATTCGCAGTGACGACAGACTCAGATGCACCAGCGCCTAAAACATCCACCGCTGAGACAGAAGAGGCTGCTGAAAAAATGCGCGCAGCCGCGGCTAAAGCAGAAAAAGCTACAGCTGATGCTGAAGCAGCACGAAAAAAAAGGGAGAAAGAGAAAGAAGCCAAATTCGAAAAAGAAAAAGACATGCACAATGAAATCAAAGATGCGCTTGATGGCTATTTGAAACAACGTCACAGTTACATTAATCCGGTGATGCTGGGGATCCGTGGCGAGAAAGTGAAGTTGGTGCAAGATGCGCAGAATACTTATGTCAAAGTAGCTGAAGAAAGCAATAGCCACAAGTTTATGACAAAAGATACAATGAAAGCCTGTCTCCAATTTCTTTACGAAGATAACAAAGATAGTGAAGCTAACAATTGGGCACCATCCATGTTTCAGCCGGCTAAGAAAAATCTATTGGGCGAAAAAATTGAGAAGTTGATTGACAGCTATGAGAAACGCTTCGGCAAAGAAGGCAACGGCTTGAAAGATAAATGGGATGCAGAGCTCAAAAAGGCCGCTGAACCTACTACGGGAGATATGATTACTGGTGCTGTTGGTGTAGCCGTTGCTGGCGCGCTCGTTGCTAATGCAGCAAGTAATGCTTGTTGTCCCTCGCCATGGCGCTTATTGCGACGGTGTTTTGGTCGTTAAGTGTTTCTTAATAAAAACCTGATACAATGATGTTTTGAACGAGCTTGAATAAATTAAAAGAGGTGCCACATGGCTGCTGTTCTCCACACAAATCCATTTAAATATTGGGCCGCCAATGTCAGTCTCAGCGCGAGGCTTGGGCGGATATTGCATTATACATTTATTGAAAAAATGACTGCGCTAAGAAAGCAAAATCCATATGCTACGGGCATGAACTTAAAGCAGTTTACTTTAGGTGTTGTCGCTATTTTGCTGATAGTGGGCGCCGCAGTAGCTGCGAGCATGGTGCCAACATTGGGATTGGGCTTAGGCTTGGGATTGTTTGTCGGATTAGCTGCTGCTGCGGCTGCACATGCTTTTGCGGGCGACTATCTTTACTCTAAAGCTGGCGCACGCACGCTTGCTGGCGCAGCCCTGATGCCGTTTGTCTTTGTGTTGGATGTTGTGTTTAGTCCGTTTAGTTTTATTTATGCGTCTGTGAATGCGTGGGCATCGAATGCCTACCCTTTTCATAAGAAAATAACAGTAAAAAGAGCGAAGGCAATAATGGACTCGATGCACTTTAGCGATGACGAGGACGATGAGCTACAACATGAAACTTCTGTGGTCAGACGAAATAAAGGTGATAAGAAGCTTAAGGAAATGGCACGGGTGATCAAGCGAGGCGAACCAGGTCCACTGGATCCGGATAATCAGTTCAGTGATTTTCCAACATTAACGCCTCTAGACCCTACGATCCAAGTAGGAGATGATGGCACCGTCACTGATGGGACCACCGCTGATAACACCGCCGCTGATAACACCGCCGCTGATAACACCGCCGCTGATGGGACCACCACTAACCTTTATGAACTACCATCCCCCTGCTTGAAATAGCATACTCAGTGAATAGCTGTCCTCCCGGAATTTCCCCCACACATGGGGGCAGCATGGCGTATTTTTTTCTTCGAAATTGATTGATAGCCCAGTCCTGCATCCCTTTCAACAACACGCACACTCACTGCCATTCCTGGCGCTCGATGCCGGCATCCCTGCCGCCAACGGTTTTTGAAAGGAATCCCCTCCCGGGCTCTCCATCAGTTTCTGTTGGGTTTTCTAGTGTCAGAAGAAGATCCTGCATCAAGTACGAGATGACGGCCATCATGAAGCGCAACGAATAATCTATGATTGGCGTGACCAACTGAACTTTTTAGGCTAAAATCCGCCCACGATAAAACTAACAATGGGCGTACATTCTCATGGCTAAAAATGACACAGAAGCAGCTTCGGCGGCCAACGTAACACCAATGAATCTAACGGCGTTGATTCCTCAAGAAGCACAAGACCTTTTATGGCAACAGATCCCTCGTTTTGATTGGATGGCCCCCGAGAACAAGGCCCTTAAAGCACGATTCCGTGCGTTACATGCCTGGGATATGCAAGGACTCATTAACCGTGCAGCTTGTTTCACCTCAGCAAAAATAAAAGGCCTGCAAGGTGATTTATCCGACGTAGATTTTTCAGTGCGCTTACTCGCGATGGTTAAACAAATGTTGCAGGATGAAGATGCGGCACCAGCGACACGATTAGAACAGGCTGATTGTGCTACGACGGCTATGCAGTATCAACTGGTTTTGTTGGGGTACGCCTGGACAACATTATCATCCGATAACAGTGAGGCAGCTGAACAATGGGGAACATGCTGTTTTATCTTGATGGAAAAGCTATTGAATAAACAGTGCACTTATTATTATGAGCTGGGTGCCTCAGAGCAGTATTGCTGGGCAAAGGCATCACATCTTGTCTTTTTATTGATGGTGATCGGAAAATTTATTCCAGAGGAAGAACGACAAATTACCTCTGCTAGAGAATATATCGCTGTGTTTTTTGATCACTTAGCAGCACATGTGTTTGCTCGAGCATTGAACTGCTTCGACGAAAGGAAGTGTGTCATACAAGAAGATATTCAGTTGAGCGTGAGGTTATCACATGCTGCAATGGTTTTTTTACACGAAGATCTTGATCCGACAAGGAGTTGTTTTATTCAGCAGAGGGAAAAATTAGAGGTAGCAAACATAGCGGACACGATGGTCACGCGTTATTTTCCAAATAGGGACATAGTGACAGGTTGGCAGGCGATTTCTAATCTGCTTCTGCATCAGCAAACTGACAAAGAACTGGGTGCGCTGGTTTTGCCTATAAAAGACGCGTTGCAGGGAAACCAACAGAAAAAGGCCGGCCAGCGCGTGATGCCTGCAGCATTGCTACCTGCATTAATTAGTGACGCCTTTCAGAAGAATATGATGGGCAGTGACGTGTTAAAACGAGGCTGCGATATGATGTTTTCAGTTTCTGTCTTATTGAAACAGCCTCCTCAACATCATGGGTTGCGTGATGGACACATTAAAAAATTTGCCGCTGCGCTTCGTGAAACCCTATCTAGTCTTCCTATTGCTTTACCAACGGTTCAGCTACCGCAAGGCAAATCATGGCGTGATGTGTGTTTGCACAAACCACTCCCCATGCTTTCGCCTAGTTTTTCTTTATCTGCGGCACTGGCGAAAGGTGAGCTTGATAAGGTAAAAGACGCATTTACACGGCTAGCACCTGAGGATGCTTTGTTTGCTTTTGAAATGATATATCCTCGTGGTGAAGCATCGCAAATGGCGACATATTTGATGCTAAAACTGTGCTGTGGTTTCCTGGCGCTGCCAGCGGTGCAAGCCATGGCGGTGTATACATCAGAAGACAAACTCGCCTTTATGTTAATGCTGGATGATCTGTTTCATACTCTGACAAAAATCTCAGGGGTACCGACATTGATTGCCTCAGGAAAATTAGATCGCGTGCAGCAGATTAACATGACGCCATTAATGAATATGCATCAGAACATGGTGATGCTCTGGGATAAGTATGCAGTCACACAATTAAAATCAGCATTTGATGCAGTATCGTCTGATGAAACGATACCTTCTGCAGCAAAGAAACAATGGGAAGCGCTGCGCCGACAAGCGCATGGACGCATGTTAACGGCATTTTCACAACGTTGTTACTTTGCTTTTCGTTTGGTGAGTGATCACGTGGTTAAACAAACGGCTGTTTCTTTTGCCATCGTTGCATTGTCTTTGTTAGATAGATCGTTAGTGGTTTGTGCTAAAAAACAGGCATGGTTAAGTAATGCATTGCACCAACTTTTTCAGTGTCAGCAATCGTCAGCAGGTATTGATGTCCTGGCAGGTGCAGCCTTTGATGATGCAGGCGCCCTAAAAAGTCCCTATTTATTGGAGACAAAAGGCGATGGACTATATGCAGGTCTAAAACAATTTTCTGTAACGTTTAAATTGGATAAAGCTGCCAAGGAAAAAACCTCAGCGACCCGAGAAAAACTCTCGCCGATCTTAACGCTGATTCATCAGTTATATGATGCGGAGGAAGGGGCGTTATTTCCTGCTGATCAAATAACGGCGTTGTTCTTAAAGAGCATGGACCTATTTGGTTCCTTAAGTCCGAGTGGACACCTTGAAGATCATGCGCAGCGAGAAGCGGTCTATTCGATAAGAAATGCTTTAAATACTGATACTATCAGCACACTAGCGAAAGCACGTGAGTATTTTGAAAAGAACACACAGAATGTCGATGCACTGTTGGCCTTGTTATTATTATTGTGCTGGGAAGAACCGTTTAAAACACAGCGAATAAATAACAATGAAGATTTCGTTCGTTTGTACTTTGATGTCTTGGCTGCTTGTGAACCCTTAGATGACAGTCTACAACCTGCTATCGATGAAGCGCGTGCTGTGGTAAATAATACGCGTTTTATCGGCATGGGGATCCCTTCTCGTCCGTATACGGGGTCATTTATGAATTCCGCGTATGCCAAACATTTGTTGAATGTGCTCTCTGCACCTAATCCAGAGCAGACTAACGAGCTAATACAACTGATGTTTGCGGGCGGAGAAAAGACAGCGGAAAGAATGCGTCCGCTCCTAGAAAGAGTGAAGGCGATTAAAGAGCCCAGTACGCACGAAAGAAGTTTGGAGTATTTAGGTTGTGCACATGTCCTCTCTCAACGAGGCGCGCATCCTGAGAAACCCTTATTATTTTATCGTTTGCAATTTGTGTTGCTCATGGCCGCATTGAACCGGGTTAGCGGCAATGAAAACACGCCAATGGCAAATCGTCAGTTTGTCTGTCAAGTTTTGGCGGCCATATTACGTCTGATGCAGACGGTGCAAGACTACCATAAAGAGAAAGGCGAAATCACACAAGTTAAAGCGCTGGCCTTTGCCAAAGCGCATATTACGATGAAAATGGT
>BQJM01000050.1 GCA_021604705.1 marine bacterium B5-7
GCCACCAAAGTCAGCATGCCCGGGGGTGTCCACAATATTGATATGGTAATCCTGCCAATGGATCGCCGTGGTTTTCGCCGTAATGGTAATACCACGTTCGCGTTCGAGGTCGTTGGAGTCCATCACGCGATCAACTTTAGGGGCCCGATCATTCAACGTCCCGGATTGTTGTAATAATTTATCAATCAATGTGGTTTTGCCGTGATCGACGTGTGCGATGATTGCGATGTTTCTAATGTTGGATGTCATGAGTGATGGCCTTTTAATCAATAGCCGCGCATTATACGGTAAAAAAATTGACTAATATATACCCTCTCTATAAAAAACAGCTGCTATACTTAGATATTAGAGGGGGTAGGCATGAAAAAGCACATGATTATCCAAAATTCGTCTCTTGCCGAGTGGCATACCTTGGTGAATGAGGCGCAGCAGCTCGATAACAGCACCTTGGAAGAGGCGGTTGAAAGCTACCTGGTTTTCCTCTTAATGCGTTTCACACAAGACCCTGATTTGGTGACCAGCATCCTGGCGATTGAGTTCCTTGAAGGCGTGCAAATGAGGCAGCAGCAACCGCTACGCGATGTTGCGGACAGATGTTTATTGTTGTCAGGTTTATTTCCCGAGCAAGCAGCCCGGCGCTTAGTCAGCGTGGATTACTTTGTTGGACTGGGGCAGCGGGCCTATATGCAGCTGGCAGATTTGCCGGATATCATACAGCTCGGACCCTATGAGGATTTGTGTCAAGAATTTATGACACTGACGCGAATCTTACGCCGCATGCGTGAAATTCACCAGGAAAAACTCCTTGCTCATTTACAGGGAGTTCGCGATCAAAGTGCAGGATTTCCCCCTTGGCTTCACTAACTTTCCGGAATGATACATGCTATTATGGCCGCTTGTTTTAGTGTCATAAGCTTCTTATGTCTTCTCACGCACACACCCGTTATCAGGCTGCCAGAAACGTTACACTGCTTAGCGTATTAATTAATGCATTATTAGGCGTTTTAAAGTGTTTTTTTGGTGTGGCGGCGCATTCACATGCCTTGTTAGCCGACGGCGTACATTCCTTTTCAGATTTACTCAGTGATGCTGTGGTTTTGTTTGCTGCAAAGGTAGCTAGCCAAGATGCTGATCTTGATCATCCCTATGGCCACGCACGGGTAGAAACCGCTGCAACGGTGGCGCTTTCTATGTTGTTAGTGGCGGTTGCTGGCGGGATTTTGTGGGCAGCGGTTCATGCCTTACTGCATCCAGCGTTGTATACAAAGCCCACGATGATAGCCATTTGGATTGCGGGCATTTCTGTTTTCGCGAATGAATTTTTATATCGCTATACCGCGATGGTTGCAAAACGTATTGGCTCTAACTTATTACAAACCAATGCTTGGCATTCCCGTAGTGATGCAGCTTCATCACTCATCGTGATTGTGGGGGTGGCTGGTAGTCTATTGGGTTATCCTGCGCTTGATGCGATTGCGGCGATGGTTGTGGGTTTGTTTATTCTGCGCATGGCATGGCGTTTGGGTTGGTCTAGCGTGCAAGAGCTGGTCGATACGGGGCTCGATGAGCAAACGCTGACAGAGATTAAAGATTTCATTCGGGATGTGCCTGGTGTGGTGGCGTTGCATCAGTTGCGTACGCGATCCATGGCGGGTAATGTTTTTGTGGATGTTCATGTGTTGGTGGCGCCACGTTTGAGTGTCTCTGAGGGGCATTATATTGGCGAGAGCGTGCAGTATGGCCTAATTCGGCAATTTTCCACGGTCATGGATGTGACAGTTCATGTCGATCCTGAGGATGATGAGGTCGTTGCCCATTCCAAAGATTTGCCATCTCGTGTTAAAATTCTCGAAGATTTGGCGGCGTGCTGGGGTAAGCTCCCTGGTTACGCGGATAAGAACGACGTGATACTGCACTACCTCGATGGCCAATGCCACGTGGTATTGGTCTTAGCACTCGAGTGTCTTTCCCAAGCGCAGCAAGCTGATTCGCTGCGTGAACAATATCGTCAATCAGTAAAAGGGCTGACCTACATGGCCAGCGTCACTATTTTGTATCGTTAACAAGGTAACACCATGCTCGTAAAAAATGTCCTCGCTCTTATTAAAAAAGAAAATATTAAATTTATCGATTTACGCTTTACCGATACGCGTGGTAAAGATATGCATGTGTCCATGTCGACACGAGGCGTGGATGAAAATTGGTTCCGCCAGGGTAAGTTATTTGATGGCTCATCGATTATCGGATGGAAAGACATTAACAAATCCGACATGTTGTTAATGCCCTTAGCTGAAACCGCGATGCTTGATCCTTTCTTATCAGAAAAAACATTGATTGTGCGTTGCGATGTATACGATCCAGAAAACATGCAACCTTACGAACGAGATCCGCGTTCATTGGCGCGTCGAGCAGAAGACTACTTGAATAGCACGGGTTTAGCAGATACTGCAAACTTTGGGCCAGAGCCAGAGTTCTTTTTGTTTGATGATGTGCGTTGGGACGTTAGCATGAAAGGCGCGTTTTATAGTATTGATTCTGAAGAAGCGTGTTGGAACTCTGCGTCTAGCGTTGCCGGTGGTAACATGGGGCATCGTCCTCCGGTTAAAGGCGGTTATTTCCCTGTGCCACCAGTGGATTCTTCACAAAACATTCGTTCAGCGATGTGTTTGCGCTTAGAACAAATGGGCGTGATCGTTGAGGCGCATCATCACGAAGTTGCAACCTGTAATCAAAATGAAATCGCGATGCGTTACAACAGTATGTTGTTGAAAGCAGACGAAATTCAAACGACAAAATATGTTATCCGTAATGTTGCGCATGCTTTTGGTAAATCTGCGACGTTTATGCCAAAACCTTTGGTTGGCGATAATGGCAGCGGCATGCATTGTCATATTTCCTTGGCGAAAGACGGCAAAAATTTATTTGCGGGTGATGATTATGCGGGCTTGTCAGAAATGGGCTTGCATTTTATTGGTGGTATTATCAAACACGCTCGTGCGTTAAATGCCTTTACAAATCCGGCAACCAATAGCTATAAACGTTTGGTACCTGGTTATGAAGCACCGATTATTTTGGCTTATTCTGCGCGTAATCGTTCAGCTGCGATTCGCATTCCTTCTGTAGATGACCCGCGGGCGAAACGGATTGAAATTCGTTTCCCTGACGGTACAGCAAATCCTTATTTGGCATTTTCTGCGATGTTAATGGCAGGATTAGATGGTATTCAGAATAAGATTCATCCCGGTCCAGCGCTAGAAAAAGATTTGTTTACATTGCCTCCCGCTGAGTTAGAAAAAGTGCCACGTATTTGTAGCACCCTAGAAGAAGCGTTGATGCACTTAGATCAAGACAGAGAATTTTTGCTAAAAGGCGATGTGTTCACGGATGACTTGATTGATAGTTATATTCGCTTGAAGCGCCGCGAGATAAAACGCTTATTAAGCGCTACCCATCCGGTAGAGTTTGATATGTATTATAGTGATTAGGTTGTCATCCCGCGCTTGACGCGGGATCTCCATCCGTTCACCACTGTTACTAGCGTATGTTACATCAAGGAAGGATCGTGCAAACAAAACAAAGTTACATTAAATGGATTTTACGTTGTTTTTCTATTGTTCTCATTGCATTCTCCTTTCAAGGCTATGCACAAAATCGCACGATTAACCTAACAGTTGCCTATAAAACAGTTAATTTCACGGGAAAGAAAGTCCGTGCGATTGCCGTGAATAATCAGATTCCTGGGCCAACACTACATTTCAAAGAAGGTGATCACGTTACCATTAATGTGCATAACCATCTTGATCAGGGTACGACGATACATTGGCATGGCTTGATCGTTCCCTGGAAGATGGATGGTGTTGAAGGCGTGACGCAAAAAGCGATTCCTCCTGGTGCTGTATTTCATTATCAATTCACACTGCATCAGTATGGCTCTTATTGGTACCATGCTCATTCGAAATTTCAAGAACAGCAAGGCCTTTATGGGGGCTTGATCATTGATCCGCCCAAACAAAAGTTACACTACAATAAAAACTTTGAGATTGTTCTTTCAGATTGGAATGATGCAGCGCCGGCAGCAACCTATGCGAATTTAAAAAAAGATGGTGATTTTTATTCGATTAATTTTCCCATGCAACCATCTCTCGCACAGTTTTTTCATGATTATCATTCTGCTAAAACACAAAAAGCAAAGGAGAAAATATCCCATGCCTATGGGATGATGCAGACGACCCGCATGGGCGTGTATGATCTGAGTGACGTTTCTTATGATGCTTATCTTCTTAATGGGCATACAAAAACATCTCCGTGGACAAAGCGTGTTAAAAAAGGTGATGTAGTAAGGTTACGGTTTGTTGGGGCGCCTGCGAGTACAATTTTTCATGTAAAAATTCCAGGTGCTAGCATGTTGATGGTTCAAGCGGATGGGAATGATATCAAACCTTACACTGTAAACTCTTTTAGTATTGCACCAGGAGAGACGTTTGATGTGTTAGTCAAAATCAAAGAAAATCATCCTTATGTTATTTATGCAGAATCTATCGATAGCTTAGGAACTGCTATCGGTGTCTTGAAGACGCAGGCAAAGCAAGTCGTTAGTGAAAAGTATATGAAGCCTTTTCCAAAACCTGGTCCGATTATGATGAAAATGAAGGGGCATACGATGCATCAAGGTGATGCTGCACCTCTACCAGTAGCTCACACAAAAAAATCTATGCACCCAGATCATCATATGCATCACCAACATGGCGCTCAGCATGCAATGACGGCTGTCCCCCTGCATATGAAATCAAAAACTCAAGCACACAAATCGTTATCGTCTAAAAGCCAATATGATAATGTGCAATCACCTGTGAAAACAAACAATCCTAATATCCCCGTGCATGTCATTAACATGAAACTCAGTGGCTATATGGATCGTTATATTTGGTTTTTAAACGATGTGCCCTTCTATAAAGCTAAACCGATTATGATTAAACATGGGCAGCGATACCGTATCATCTTTACTAATAAGACGATGATGCATCACCCTATGCATATTCATGGTCATTGGTTTATTTTGCGAAATGGTCACGGTACGCATGATCCTAAATTGCATACTATCGATGTGCCACCAGGTGCGACTATCGTTGCTGATATTGATGCGAATGAAACGGGGCAATGGTTTTTCCACTGTCATAACTTAATTCATATGAAAGCGGGGATGGCTAATATCTTTCGTTATGAAGAGACGCCAAAAAAAGAGCTTATTGGTTTATCAGGGAATAAAAAGATTGCTTGGTATACTGCTAACGAGCTTGAATTGAGCGGTGACTTCGCTCACCAAACTTACGAAGGGACTTTACATACGCTGATTGGTTCGGACTATAATAAACTGCAACTCTATTCAAAAGATGCGGAAATTGACAGCGGCAAGCTGACAGATGCTAATATAGATATATTCTACTGGCGGTTGATTAATCAGTTCTGGGCGGTAAAAGGCGGGGTAAATTATGTTTATCGTCCTGCTGCTACACCGTATGTTCAGCCGGGTATTGGTATTGAAGGGCTGATGCCATATTTTATTAAAACCGATCTTCGTTCTTATCTTCACGATGGCAGTGCTAAATTAGATGTGCAGTTAACAAGAGATACACAAATTACACATAGAATCTTTTTAGAGCTGAGTGCAGAAGGAATTTTTGCAACAAAGACGATTGAGAAGGATGAGATAGGTAGTGGCCTTAATTCACTGCAGTGGACGATACAACCTTACTATCAAGTAAATCCAAATGTAGCCTTGTTTATTCAATATCAAAATACCGAAAACTACGGGACCTTGAAAACTACACTCTCTAACGAAGGGGAGTCTACACAAGAAAATACCTATAGCATTGGTGCGTCATTCTTGTTTTAGGTTGACACCGGTTGTCATCCTACCCTGTCATCCCGCGCTTGACGCTTGTCATCCCAGAATTTTCCGAAGGAAAATGTCTGGGATCTAGATACCAGACAAATGCTATTGCATTTTCTGGCATGACAGGAGGCAGTTTTATCCCGCATTCCCTGTCATCCCGCACTTGACGCGGGATCTCCTACGGACGCTAGTAAACTCGATAGAAACTGATGGAGACCCCGGGTCGGCGCCCGGGGTGACAGCGTTTCTTCTCATCCCGGCGCGTCCCCGTCTATTACCACTGTCACCTTCACCTGTCATCCCGGAATTTTCCGAAGGAAAATGTCTGGGATCTAGATTCCAGACATTTGCTTTGCAAATTCTGGAATGAGAAGCTGGTTTGCAAAAGCACCAAAATGTCTAGCATAACTAGACATTTTCAGGTTTCCAGAAACTATTCTTGCCTTTGGTTTGTAATTATCCTGTAATGTAAATTATGAGTGGACAAAATCAATCAAATACAAACCGTTTGGTGCATGCCGTGCGCCTAGGAATGGTGTTGACCACAGCCTGGCTGAATGAGAACGGATATTATCGGCAGCTCGTTAAGCAGTACTGTTTTACTAATTGTTTGTAGTAGCCATTAGCGTTTAGTCATTTTGATGTTAATAAAACACCCTGAGGTAAAGCCTCCAGCAATCGGTTGATTTTAGTTGGCGCTAGTCTACTCATGGTGGACTATTGTAGACTAATCCTAACCCATGCCAAATAATGGTTGATATTAGGTTGTTTTGGTCCACTATAAATAGACTAATCTAGATTAATAGTAACTTGTTGGGTCCTGTTCAACCACGCCGTAAACCGAAAGTGCGACGAATGTCATCAACATGTTTGGCTGCTAGCAGACCTAAGCCGCTCATCGTGAAGAAGTTATAGCGATGGTAATGGTTAATCGTGCTCTGATTATTGGCGTTTTTTTCAGTTTCAGAAAGTTGGTGCACTGGGATGGCATCAGTATTTTCATCAATGCTTGCTGCGACACTGTCTGTTTCTGATGCGGGACTATCCTCTTTCTTTAAACCAAGTGTTGGTGCTTCTTGTAGCGACTGCAAACAAACGTCGGTCGTATCTGGTGTGATTGATGTTTCTGGTGTTTCATCCAAATAGCTTGGGCCTCTAAGTTCAACAGCTGCATTATCTTCTGCAAGTGAATCTAGAATATCATCGAGTTTTTGTGCCTGTTTTGTGTTGTCGAATTTCGTTTCGCCAGGCTGCAAGGCCTCGATATCTATAATCGCTTGTTTTGCCAGTTTCAATTTAGCAATGGTCAGTGCTGCATTCCGTAAGAATGCAAACATGAGGATACCGAACCAGGTAAGTTTCCCATCTTCACGATAATAATCTCGACCCGCGATGTATTTATTCAGGCTTTTTAGGCTATCGCGTTTTAGGTGATTGAAGTTTTGGATGGATGACAAGTGATCATCGATTCGGCACCATTCTGTGGCCGTATGAGACTGCCATTGCATCCAACCTGACAGTTGTTGATCTAACCATATTCCTGCATCTTTAAAGTCATCTGTATAGCGACTGATTCTAGGCGCGTTAGCCTCTTTTGTTAAATGATTAAACCGTCTGCGAAAAAGAATTCTTCTCAATGTTTTAAACCAACCAGTGTTTAAACGCTTCAAGGTATCCATGTCATTGCGTAGCAAATGGATGCTCTGATCTTGTTGGCGGAGATGGCGTATTAATTCTGCATGTCGCATATGTCCTGTTTCAGGCAGCGGGATATTTGGCCCAGATCTCGGTTCTGAGACTTTCACCCAGTTTTCAATAACAATCGGCGCTTGTCGTTGTTTTCGCTCGGTTTCTTGTTGACGACGTGTTTCTTGAATCGATTGTGCAATCTCGAGTGCGGAATGCCCTTCTGTAATACCCAATGCAGAATAATGGTTATAGCCATTATAATGAATGAAAATAATGGGGTCTTTTAATTTTTCATTGAGTGGAATAACGTGTTGACCATCCGGGCGTATGATAATGGTCTTTACCCCAAGCATTTGTTCGATGGCGGCAATTTCGGGTTGACCACCCCAGGTGCTGGGTTCAGCACGCATGATTTGAACATATGTGTCAACGGTTGCCCCCGTTTCACCCAGGATGGCCGGTGCGAAAGTCTTAGCGTTGTTTTTGATGTACTGTAATACATTCTCACGCAATTCGAGGGCGGTGGGTTTATCGCCCTCCCATTGAATGTTTGCTTTTAGCAAGGCATGAAATAGACAAGCGCCATCGCCAGGCACTTCTACTTTTTCTAAGCC
>BQJM01000051.1 GCA_021604705.1 marine bacterium B5-7
TGCACAAAGCGTTCTTCCAGTGCATCTAGCCAAGGATATGTCGTCACACAACCTCCAACAATGCTTCTAAACACGTTTTTATGTCGCGTTTCACTTGATTTACATTTTTACTGGCGTCAATCACGCGAAAGCGATCAGAAAATTCTTTCGCACGCACAAGGTAGGCTGCCCGAACACGCTCAAAAAATTCTGTGCGCTCTTCTTCAATACGATCAAGCTCTGCACGGTGTTTAATACGCGACATACCCAATGCAACAGGCACATCTAGCAACAAGGTACAATCAGGCTGCAAATCACCCACCCATTTTTCTAAAGTCTTAACCACACTCACATCAAGTGATCGCCCCGCGCTTTGATAAGCATAACTGGCGTCGGTAAAGCGATCGCCAAGCACCCAAATACCTTTAGCTAAGGCCGGCTGAATCACATTTGTGATATGTTGGGCACGACCCGCAAAAAACAGCAACAACTCCGTAATCGCCTGCATAGGCTCGTCGTGCTTACTAATGATAAGCGTCCGAATTTTTTCAGCCAGTGGTGTGCCACCAGGTTCTCGTGTTACCAAGACTTCTTTACCATGACTTTCTAAAAACGCTTTCATGGTCTTCATTGCCGTTGATTTTCCTGCGCCTTCGATACCTTCGATAGTAATAAATTTTCCTGGGGTCATGATGATTTATTGTCCTTGTTATTAAGCTTGTCATTCCGGCCTTGAGCCGGAATCTCCGTGTTGTGCCGTGGTAATCCATGGAGACCCCGGCTCAAGGCCGGGGTGACAGGTATTGTAGTAACAACGATCGCCTTTCTATGCGCCTTCAAGGTCGCAGAAAAAGTATGTCGGCCTTTGCCATTCGCGACATAATATAATTTATCACTCAACACCGGATGCATTGCGGCTAGCAAAGATGCCTCCCCGACCATCGCAATGGGTGTTGGCGGCAAGCCGGGATGCAAGTAAGTATTAAAAGGGCTTTTCACGCGCATATTTTTCTTTGTTAAATGACCTTGATAAGTATCACCCAAGGCATAAATCACCGTCGGATCAACTTGTAACTTCATTCCCTTCTGCAAACGATGCACTAACACACCGGCAATTTCTGCACGTTCTTCTGGTGCAGCCGTTTCTCTTTCAATTAAAGAGCCCATCACCAAGGCTTCATAGGGAGTCTGGTATGGCAAGCCCACTGCCCGGCTCTCCCAGGCTTTTTGTAAATGTGTTTGTAATAACAAATGTGCGCGCATTAACAAGGTGATATCCGTGTCCCCTTTCGCGTAATAATACGTGTTTGGGAAAAACTGTCCCTCTAAGGGACGCGACAGATTTAATGTTGCAGCAACAGCCTGCACAGACTGATTCGCCAAGCTATGCTGCATCTTTTCCAAGCCAGCTAACTGTGTTAACAATTGTTTCGCTGTCCATCCTTCTACAATCGTGAAGCGATGTAAGAGCACATGCCCTTTCGTTAACTTTCCAAGCCAATCCAGTGGGGTTAAGTCTTTCTCGAGGGCGTACTCACCCGCTTGAATGGATGGCCCTTGCTGCGTTAAACGCAACAAGATGCGAAATAGTAAGGGCCGGCCCAACAACCCCTTAGCGTGCATATCCTCAGCCCACACAGCAACCGGTGTGCCGGGTAATATTTCATAAATAGACTCGGTTTGTTTTCTATTCAGGGGGGCTGTTAAATACCATTGCACCATCAGCCAAAGAAGCACTCCGGCTAACATGCAACATAAGATTGTGAGTCGTTTCCATTTAGTGAACATGCGTTACCAACAACACGGTTAATCCCAGAGGGATGCTAAAGAGCCCTACTTTTATCGCGCGATCCAACAACGACGTAGATTGTAACGGGTAAGTCGGAAATTGTATAGTTCGGGACCAAACCATGAGCGCAATCAAGGCATAAAATGGCAAACTAAAAATCAATACCGTACGCATGGAAAATTGTTGATCGACTAATGCACTGGCCCAATAGTTAAATCCCAGCCCAGTAACAACAGCCAGCAATCCCCAAGTCGGCATTACTCGCTCATTAAAGCTTGGCAAGCGCATGGCAAGCATAAAAAGAGGTATCACGCACAGGGGCAAATCATATTGCCAACCTAGCGGGCTTAGTAAAATGGCTGCGCATAAAGTTACGGGGAACCAAGCAATATCACCCATACCCCATTCCCGGTGCAAAGAGACCAACCATGTTAAGACTATGCTTGAGCAAAGTGCCGTTAATCCCCATGTGGCAACAGGCCATTGCAGAAAACCATGGCCTTTACCAACGCCCAGCAATTTTGCCCAATAACCCAAAAAGGAAATATTCCAATTCGCGGCATACCAATAAATTTGATGCAAGGCCTGAAAATAATCCACCGCTTGCTGCCAACCAAAAACTTGCAATGCCATTGCATTCGCAATTACAAATGTGACGCTCATAATAATAAATACGCGCCATTGTTTCTGCAGCAACAGGCTTATCGCAAACAACCCCATAAACCACTTAAAACTTACGGCAATGCCTAACCAAAACCCCAGCTGATTCAGCTTTCCTCGCAATAAGGCTCGCCATGCCAATGTCGTCCATAACAATAAAAGTATCGCAGGCTCACCCATATAAATTGCTTTATACGTAGGGTAAAAAGCCAATATACCTAACAGCCAGCCCGAAAATAATAGACCATTCCATCGTTGTGAGTAGGCGGAGGTGAGCAATGCAATACTCATGACAACTACTAGCAAAGAAAATAGAGAAAAAACAATAAATGCATGCGCGTAAGATAAGCTAGCTAGGGGCAAAAAAAATAACATCACGAACGGTGTATTCAAGTTCCTCGAATACGCTAAAGTTTTTACATAAGCAGGATGGTTCGATTTAAAATAACCAACAAACTGATGCCAATCTGTTGGCGCATACAAGGAGTGCCCCTGCACGGCATGCTGGATGCTGCTATAAAAAAGTTGAAAGTCCGTAATGATCCAATGTTCGCCCCGCAATGCAACCACATGCATATACGCGGCCATCAAGCATAAGGATAGCAGGACACAAAGTGCCGTGACACTTGCCCTAAGCATATATAACCTTTGCGAAAAAAATTAGGTGTGTCAGTATCAGGCTTAACGAATATAAACCCGTTAATGAAAAATATAAGGTGCCGATGATCGTAGGTCGCAATGAGTTAGGTAACATATAATCTTCTTCTTTCACGTTAAAGCTGCTTAGTAGTAGCACTAATAAACCAGTAAGCCCATAAAAATAACAACTGTTTTTACCAAAAACAAAGCTTGCAGGCACTTCGCCAAGAGGAAGGTTCAAAGTAAACGGCAAATTTAAAAGTAGCACACTAGCCAGATAAGCTCGGCCATAAAAGAAAGTGCCTAAAGAAAATTTAAATCTCGGATAGCGCGGCAAAACATATAAAAAGACTATCAATAGTATTGGGCAATAATACAACCATGCTAGAGGGGACAACCACAACATCAATACAATGGTCAACAAAAATGGCGGTAAGATGTTCTCGGGATATTGCCGAATCGTCCGATAAATCCAATACACACCCAATGCGATTGCGACACCATAGGCAAGCACAGCAGGCCCCACAGCATCAATTAACGGTTTTACCGTTGAACCACCAAAAACCCGCGTTAGAAAACCATACAGCGATGCATTATTGGTACTCGCATACCAATAAATATGTTGCAAAATATAAAAATATTCTTGATACACTTTAACGCCAAATATAAACACCGGCAAAGAAAAGGTTAAAACAAAACTCAGCACAAAAAGTTGTAGGGCGCGCCACTCACGTCGAAACAAAAAAATAAAAACAAACATGCCACAAAACAATTTAAACCCGGCCAAAACACCCAAAATAACGGCAGCCTTTTTCCATTGCTCACGTTGGAATGCACGTAACGCAAATAACAACACCAACATTAACGCAACACCCAATTGCCCAATCGCAATGCCACGCACCACGGGATAAGCAAGAAAAAATGCGGCGGCTAACAACATGGGGCTGAGGGGGTAAAACTCTTTTTGCTCTCCCACCAAACGAACGCTCCACCACCCACATAACAGCAACAACCCCACCCACAAAATATAAGCCACTGAAAAAGGTAACAACGACAACCACATGGTTAACAAGCTGAAGCCGGGCGGATTTAAATTGGGGGATAAAACAAAATGCTGTTGTAGTATGGGTGGCAATGCACGTATGTGCGGAAAAGCACCCCAGTCTACGGGCAAATAAATCGATTGGTGATGCAGAAAATGTTGACTAGCGGTGTAAAAAATATCGAAGTCAGTGAGATTGCTGAAAAAAGCGCGCTGAATAATAATCAGCAAATAAACAAGTGCAATACCAACAAACACAACCCTTCCTTGGGATGCTCGGGGCATGCCTTAGATTTCCTTGAAGATAAGTGTCCCATTGGTCCCGCCGAAACCAAATGAGTTCGACATAACCGTTTTTATTTCTGCTTCTCTCGCTTTGTGCGGCACCAAATCCAGTACAGTATCGATAGGGTTATCCAAGTTAATCGTTGGCGGCACAATATTATCGCGTATAGCTAGAATTGAGAAAATGGCTTCAACAGCACCGGTTGCACCTAACAAGTGCCCCGTCATGGATTTCGTCGCACTCACGAGTAAGCCTTTTGCATTTTCTTCGCCAAATGCCGTAGTGATACCTTTGGCTTCGAGCTCATCACCGGCAGGTGTTGAGGTCGCATGCGCATTCACATAATCGATATCTTCTGGGTTCACTTCAGCATCACGCATCGCATTAGTGATACAAGTGTTCCAACCTTTGCACTCAGGATCGGGCAATGTAATGTGATGCGCATCGCCGCTCACACCAAAGCCCGCTAATTCTGCGTAAATACGCGCGCCACGTGCTTTTGCATGCTCTTCAGACTCTAACACGAGCACACCAGCACCCTCACCTAAAACAAAACCATCACGATCTTTATCCCAAGGACGTGAAGCTTTTTCAGGTTCGTCGTTACGCGTTGACAATGCACGCATTGCCGCGAAACCACCCAGCCCTAATACGGTAGATGCCATCTCTGCACCACCACACACCATCACATCAGCATCACCCCATGCAATAGAACGTGCACTGTAACCAATGTTATGTGTGCCCGTCGTACATGCCGTCACGATTGAAAAGTTTGGGCCAGTGAAACCATGTTGAATGGAAACGATGCCCGAAATCATATTAATAATTGCGCCAGGAATAAATGAGGGAGGAATACGACGCGGGCCGCCTTTTTGCCAAGCTAAGTGGGCATTCTCAATTGCGTTTAAACCACCAATACCTGAGCCAATAGCAACGCCAACCCTTGAGTAATCAAGCGAACCAGACTTTAAGCCTGCATCAGCAACTGCTTGTCCAGCAGCATGCATGCCATACTGCACGAACTCTGCAAATTTTTTACGCTCTTTGGGGCTAACATATTCACCACCATCGAAGTTTTTTACCGTGCCCCAGATTTGCGAAGAAAAGGCACTCGCATCAAAGGCTTCTACTTTGTGAATACCACTTTTGCCTGCCAAAGCATTTTGCCAAGATTCTTCGACACTGTGACCAATAGGCGACAGCATACCCAAACCGGTGACGACAACTTTACGCTGTTTCACGGGGTGCCTCCTCAGTAAAAATTAAATACGCGAAATTAACTAGGCTGATGTTCCGTAATGTAATCAACGGCTTGTTGAATCGTACGGATTTTTTCAGCGTCTTCGTCAGGAATTTCAGTTTCAAATTCTTCTTCCAACGCCATCACTAATTCGACGGTATCCAAAGAATCCGCACCCAAATCATCTACAAAAGATGCTTCGTTCTTTGCTTCATCTTCACCAATACCTAACTGTTCACAAACAATTTTTTTGACGCGCTCTTCAAGTGTGCTCATGTCGACTGATTCCTCATAATGTCGTTAAAACCAAAGGCGCTAGTGTAGGTAAACCCCCACACAAACGCAAGAAAACTGGCCGCATCATACCGAGTTTGATGCTTTATGCCAAATACATCCCGCCATTTACGTGCAGAGTTTGACCAGTCATATAATCTGCCCCGGGAGAGACCAAAAATGTCACGGCAGCAGCAATATCATCGGGCTGCCCTAAGCGGTTCATCGGCACGTTATTCAAGATGCTTTCACGCTGCTTCTCGTTCAATGCTTTTGTCATATCCGTGTCAATAAAGCCTGGTGCAACCACATTCACCGTCACATTACGTGACGCTAATTCAATCGCTAAAGACTTACTAAAGCCAATCACACCCGCTTTGCTTGCAACGTAATTTGCTTGACCTGGATTACCTGACGTACCCACAACCGAACCAATATTCACGATGCGACCCCAACGCGCTTTAATCATCGGCTTAATACAAGTTCTACAAACATGGAAAATGCCTGACAAGTTAGTGCCAATCACATCATCCCACTCTTCATCTTTCATGCGCATAAACAAATTGTCGCGCGTGATACCCGCATTGTTCACAACGATTTGTGGTGCACCCACTTCGTTTTGCAGTTCAGCCAAAGTTGCTTTCACGTTATCAGGATCTGCAACGTTTAACACAATCCCATGACCATTTAAGCCCGCTTCTTTTAAATAAGCCGTAATGTTTTCGGCACCATTTTCAGATGTCGCTGTACCAATAACTTGTGCGCCTTGCTCAGCAAGTTGCAGTGCGACGGCACGGCCAATACCGCGGCTGGCACCTGTTACTAATGCGATTTTGTCTGTTAGCATTTCCTTTTCTCCTATTTTCTGTATTGTCATCCCGCGCTTGACGCGGGATCTCCTTCAGGCGCTAGCAAACCCGATAGAAGCTGCAGGAGATCCCAGACAAATGCTAACGCATTTTCTGGGATGACAAAAGGGCCTCACCTTATTCAGGCACTAGATGACAATGCAACATGCTCCGGTAAAAATACAGGCAATGCCTGCATGGTCTTCACGATGCGTTTATTTAAACCCACCAATACTTTACCCGGCCCAAATTCGAATAAGGTTTCGATGCCCGCCGTAGAAATCGCTTCAATCGTTGCAACCCATTGCACGGAACCTGTTAATTGCGCGACTAAATTTTGTTTAATCGTGTCAGTATCGTCACTGGCTTTTGCATCAACATTTTGGATAACCGGAATACTCGGCATATTAAAGGGGACATCACGCAATGCATCTGCCATTTTCACTGCAGCGGATTGCATCAACGCACAATGCGATGGCACGCTGACAGGAATTTGCTTCGCTAATTTAGCGCCAGCAGGTTTTGCTGCAGCAACTGCACGCTCAACAGCGGCTGTCGCACCCGCAATCACAACCTGCCCTTTTGCATTGTAATTAGCCGCAGATAAAACCTCGCCTTGCGACTGCGCTTCACATAAATCACGCACCGCTTGATCATCCATACCAATAATCGCCGCCATGGCGCCCTCACCAATCGGCACAGCTTCTTGCATCAGTTGTCCACGCAATTTCACTAAACGCGCAGCATCGGCAAAAGACAAAACATTGGCAGCCACTAAAGCCGTATATTCACCCAAACTATGGCCAGCAAGCAATTGCGGTTGCTTATCCGCATGTAATGATTGCCAGACACGCCAAACCGCCATGCCTGCCGCTAATAAGGCTGGCTGTGTGTTTTCAGTTAAGTTGAGGTCCTCGGCAGGCCCCTGCTGTGAAACCGTCCACAAATCAACATCGATCGCCTCACTGGCTTCTTTGAATGTGGCTTCCACGATAGGAAATTCGGTGGCTAAGTCGGCCAACATCCCAAGGGATTGGGATCCTTGACCTGGAAAGACAACGGCGAATGGTTTTTCTTGCATAATCTA
>BQJM01000052.1 GCA_021604705.1 marine bacterium B5-7
GGCAAACAATGCGTGGCGCCGTGCTTGAAAGTCTGTTTGGGTTAACATGAGATTTCCCTAGTGGTATTTAGGAAAAATTTTAACATGTATCATTGATCATTTCGAGCAGAAAATTTATAGTGGGTCAAGAGGGAGAAATTACATCATGAAAAAAGCATTGGAATCCATCACCGTTAAGCTGCTCGGCAAACAATACACCATTCGTTGTCCTCAAGAAGAAGCTGAGATGCTGCAGCAATGTGCTGTCCAGCTAGACAAACAAATGCAGGCAGTGCAACAAACCAATAAAATTGCGGGTAATGAACAAATCGCCATTGTCGCCGCGCTCAATGTGGTTGGAGAATCATTGCAGCAACAACAACTTCACAAGCAACAACGCATTCGCACAAAACAACGGATTCATGCCCTAAAGCGTCGCATTACCGATTGTTTATCACCACAAGCGCAAATGCCACTAGAAACGCCCGATGAAGTACTCGACTGACCGCGCCACATTACGCGCCAATCTAAAAGCCGCTCGCGCAGGATTATCTTCCACATTCCGTGCGGCGTGCGCAGATAAATTGTCTCAACAACTAATCACGCTACCCAGTATACGCGAAGCAACAAATATTGCCGTTTATCATGCTATACAGACTGAAATGAATTTAATGCCCTTCATCCGTGCCTGCTGGCAAACTGAAAAACACTGTTATCTCCCGGTGATATTACCTGAAACGCTAAAATTTTCACGTTATACCGAACACACGCCGCTGCAAAAAAGCACATGGCATGTACCAGAGCCTATTTGTACTGCCGAACAACAATACGATGCAGACAGTATGGATGTTATTTGCATCCCTTTAGTTGGCTTTGATGCGCAGGCTAATCGTTTAGGACAAGGCGCGGGGCATTATGATCGCGCGCTGGCATTCACCCGTGACGCTGAAAAAAAACCTTTGCTCATTGGCATTGCTTACGAGTGCCAGCGTGTCGCACAATTACCCGTAGAACCCTGGGATATCCCCATGGATATGGTGATCACAGAAGAACGCGTATATGATGTTCGCTGAACGAAAGGAGTATCTATGCAATATTGGCTAATGAAATCCGAACCCGATGTGTTTGGCATCGATGATTTACGTACAAACCCCGATCAGACTGAACCCTGGGATGGTGTCCGCAACTACCAAGCACGCAATATGATGCGCGATGAGATGAAATCCGGCGATTTAGCCTTGTTTTATCATTCCAATTGCAAACCACCTGGCATAGCTGGCGTCATGAAAATTGTCAAAACCAGCTACCCTGATCACACCTCATGGGATCCGGAAAGCAAATACTTCGATCCTAAAAGCACGATTGATGCACCGCGATGGTTTATGGTTGACGTTAAATTTGAAGAAGCATTTTCTGAACTTATCCCATTAAACACACTCAAAACTATTCCCGCATTACACGAAATGAAAATTTTGCAAAAGGGTAATCGTTTATCCATCACCCCAGTCACGCCAAAGGAATGGGCGGCCATTATCAAATTAGCGCACGCATGAAAAACCCCACAACCATCACCGTCCGGCGCATGCAGTTTAATTTAGACGAAAGCATGCCGAAATATTGGAATGACAACGATCCCTTTAAAACCCATTTGTTTAATGCGATTTCCATGTTACTACCGCCGGGCGAACGATTTTTTATTCGGTGTTTACGCGAGAATCTGCCTTATTTAAAGCAGGATGATAACACCGCCGTCATTCCGGCCTTGAGCCGGAATCCCCATCAAACAACCGGTGAACATCAAGAGACCCCAAATCCAGCCCGGGGTGACAAAGCAGCGCTCATCGACGATGTGAGAAAATTCATGGGACAAGAGGGCTGCCACGATCATCAACACGTACTTTACAATAATATTTTACGTGCCCAAGGATTTAATGTTTCTCGCTTAGAAAACATTATCAGCAATCATTTGGCCCTTGCGAGTAAAATTAGCTCGCGCAAATCTCGCATGGCATTAACAGTCGCCTTTGAACATTTCACCACAATATTGGCACATGCACTACTTAGCGAAGAAAGCTGGCTGCACAACGCACACCCCGCCTATGCAACATTGTGGCGATGGCATGCCATCGAAGAGATCGAACACAAAGCAGTAACCTTTGATGTATACCAGGCAATAAAGGGAGGTTATTTTACGCGTATTCGAGAAGTTTTCTTTGGCACAATCATTTTGTGTTATCACATCACTGCATACACCTGCTACTTTCTTTTCAAGGATAAATTATTTTTCAAACCCAAAGTATGGTGGCGAGGATTAAAATTTTTATGGGGAAAATCTGGTGTATTTTGGAAAATATTACCAATGTACTTTAGTTTTTATCGCCCCAGTTATCATCCGTGGCAGCATGATAACAGCGCGTTAACCAAACAGTGGGAAAAAGACCTATTTATGTCCCAGGTGAAGAGCGACAATCCCCCCACTTAAATTATGATATTCCGCTTTTTCAAAGCCCGCTTTTTTCATCATGTCTAATAAGGTTTCTTGGTCCGGGTGCATTCGAATAGATTCTGCTAGATAACGATAACTCTCAGCGTCATTACAAATGAGCTTTCCCATCAACGGTAAGGCTTTAAATGAATAGAAATCATAAATGGGTTTCAGCCCAGGTAATACCGGCTTAGAAAATTCTAAAATTAACAAGCGCCCGCCCGGTTTCACCACACGATACATTTCATTCAAGGCTTGTTGTTTGTCCGTCACATTACGTAAACCGAAACCAATGCTCACACAATTAAAGTGATTATCCGGGAAGGGGATATGCTCCGCATTAATTTGACTAAAGGTGATGTTGCCGTGCAAACCCTCATTCAATAAACGATCGCGACCTTCTTGCAACATGCTCGCATTGATGTCAGACAAAACCACGCGTCCCGAGTCACCCACTTTTTTTGCGAACTGTTTACTAAGATCACCCGTACCGCCAGCCAGGTCCAACACATGATGTCCAGATCGCACCGCACTCAAGGTGATCGCTGCACGCTTCCATAAACGGTGCACGCCAAATGACATCAAGTCATTCATCACATCGTATTTACTGGCAACAGAATGAAACACATCGGCCACACGGCGCGTTTTTTCTTTCTTGCTGACTTTTTCATAACCAAAATCAGTGAAGTCATTTTGTGAGGGCATCATGGCATCCAAGGTTTGTTTCGGAAATCGTGCCCACATGGTGCCAGATTATGCTAAACTGCGCCACTCATATTATCCTGAAGGAGTCATTAATGCAGTGGAATAACCCTAGTATTCGCCGAATGGTCATCTTATTAGGACCCTTGGTTGCCAGTGTCGCACTCAGCATGGATGTCTTTCTGCCAGCTGTACCCAAGATCAAACATGTCCTTGCCGCACAACAAACCCAAGTGCAAATGACCTTGAGTTTATTTCTGTTTGTTTCAGGCCTTGGCCAGTTATTTATTGGTCCGATGTCTGATGCACGGGGCCGTCGCCGTATTTTATTAGTGGGCTTAGTAATCTTTTGCATTGGTTCTCTGTGTTGTGCTGCATCACAAACCATTCATCAACTCATTGCTGCACGTGTATTAGCAGCGATCGGTGGTTGTACCATGACGGTTGTCAGCTTTGCGATTATTCGTGATTTATTCGATGGTGAAGATTGCGGCCGAACTTATAGCTATTTAAATAGCGTTGTTGCCATTTCCCCTTTATTTGCACCGTTTGTGGGGGCCTATCTCGATGTGACCTTCGGATGGCGCTCATTATTTATCTTTCTTGCCTTGTTAGGTGTACTAGGCATATTGATTGCTTTCCTTTTCATTCCTGAATCATTGTCACCGGAACATCGCACACCCGTGAAGCGCGATTGCTTTAAACGTTATTGGTCAATCTTTAAAAACACGGTATTCCTGCGACATGTTTTTTGCTGTGCAGCAGGCATCGGCATGTTATTTTCATTTTTCTCCTTATCTTCTTTTTTAATTATCGATGTGCTAAGAATTCCAGAAATGCGCTTTAGTTTTTATTTCGGCGTGATGGGTTTAAATATGATGATCGGTGGCTTTATCGGTGGCCAACTGATTAAACGCTTTGGGATACACAACACCATTCGTGTCGGTGCGGCTATTTTATTGTTTGGTGGCGCCAGCATGTTGTGGTGGCATCATCTTTACGGCTTATCATTAGCTGGTTTCATCGTACCAATGAACTTTATCGCGCTGGGTGCTACATTCTTAATTGGCGCAGGGGCAGGGGGCGCAATGACGCCCTTTAAAGAAACAGCTGGCTCTGCGGCAGCGCTCATGGGTTTCTTACAGTTCTTTGGTTCTAGTGCGATTGGCACCTTGGTCATGCTAAAACATGCCACAAATGCTTTGCCATTAGGTGTTGCCGCAACCGCATGTGCCTTCATCGCATTAACATTATTCAGAGGAAAACCAGCATGAAACGTGTATTAACATCTCTTGTTACTTGCGGTCTTTTATCTTGCTCCCTTGCATTTGCCGTCGCACCTGAGAACTTACACATCGCGAAAGAACGCGTGAAGCAATATCATGACGCTGGTACTTACCTGAAAGATCAGCAGGCTGTGATACAACTAGCGAAGCGCTATGTGCTAAAACGTGTGGAACATAATCACACCACAGCACTACCACGCAAATTAGCCATTGTCTTTGATATTGATGAAACGGCGCTTTCTAATTATCAACATATGCTTGCCTACGATTTTGGCGGCAATCATGCACTTTACGATCAATGGGAAGGATTAGCTGACGATCCCGCTATTCAGCCCACGTTAGATTTATATAAAACGGCGCTTAGAAATAAAGTACGCATCTGTTTTATTACGGGCCGCCCAGAGAAACTACGAGAAAAAACCATTCGCAATTTAAAGTCAGCCGGTTACACGCGCTGGAACAGCCTAAGCTTACGACAAGCTAGCGACAAGAACCTATCTGTTACCGCCTATAAAACTCAAGCACGTATTGCGATAGAGCGACGCGGATATGAGATCATCGCGAATATTGGCGATCAATACAGCGATTTAAACGGCCGACATGCGGATAGCACATTTAAATTGCCGAATCCGTTTTATTATATTCCTTGAGAAGTGTCCTCAACCTTTAAACCATGCTCTTTTGCTAAACAATCAATTGAGCATTCGGTTTTTCATCTTCTGACGCTTCGTCTTGCTTGTCTCGAATAACGACCTGCTTCAGCCGCCTAAAATATTCAGAAATCACAGAATAGCTACCCCATGCAGAAATGATGGCTGCCGTATCTGACAAACTTTTTCCTGCGGATTGCGCAGGAGTTTCATCATCTGGCAGTTGCCATGTTATTTCAGACGTCGCCTCCAATCGCGGTATCGGGTAATCCGATCGCCTCAAGCCGACACCAATAGGCACATGCGCCCATAAGCCTGCATCCCCGCGTTTTATTTCAACATCAGGCTGATAACCAAAGGCTATTCTTAATGCCTGCCTTACAAGATTCACGCCAAAATAGCGCTGATAAGTAGAAACAACCATGCCACCTGGTGGGCGACTGGCTACCTCAAGAAAAACGTACTCATCATTTGAGTTTTTGAAAATTTCCATATGAAATACGCCATCCGGCATTCCAAGCGCAACGAGTACTTTCTTGGAAAATGCGATCAAAGGCTCGCGATCCGCATGCGCTTCATCCAGCGGCATGCTAGCCAAAACGCGTCCAAACATAAATTCAAGCATTGGATAAGAGTACTCGGAACATTCGGAAAAAATAACTTTACCATCATGAACCAATGAGTTGCAGTGAAATAGCGGGCCAGCAATAAATTCCTCAACCTCATATTCCAATAACAAGACATTCTCTCGTACAGACGCGCTGACAAAATCCTCTTTACTACAAACACGGGTGATACCGTAAGCAGATGCTTCACTGATTGGCTTTAAAATAAAAGGCAATTCTAGCTCTTGGGCCAGCACATCAAAATAGTCATCACAAGCATTTTGGTAACGCTGAAGATCAAAATGCTGAAATCTTGGCGCCCGTATGCCCGCGTTTTGTATTATTTCTTTCATGACTATTTTATCGGTAAAGCGGCTCACCATCTCACATGAGGTGCCGGGCAATGAGAAACTATTTCGAATAGTCGCCGCTAAAGCTTGATAATATTCATTGATGGAGAGTACTTTCAGCGTATCTCCCGCATTCATGAAGGATTGTTCACGCGCCACAATGTTTTTCACTTCACCTTCGTCAAATTCCTGTCTAAGGCGTTTGGTATCATGGGAATGCACCCTGTAAATGTGATCAAGAAAACTAAACTGCTCTTTTAAGCTATCAATCTCTTCTAGCTCCGTAATCAAAACGATGCGGAAACCTAGCGCATCTTTCAATGCAGCTACGTCACAAGTATCCAGATATCTCTCATCGATCAAAACGACTCTTAGCATTTTGTTTTCTCAATTTTTAGATTAAATTGCCCACCCAGCCTGTGCAATTATATTACACGGCGGCAAAAGGGTTGCATGAGAACAGGCAGCTGGCGGCGTCCCACCAGCTTTTTCCGTATTGTTTGAAGTGCTAAGCTTTCTGCTTCAGCCACCCATTCAGCGTATCGATATCAGCAGGGGAGAGTAAGCCAGCATCTTGTTTTAAGCGAATATAATTAGCGATGTATTGGAACATATCTTTCGCATGATTCGATTGTGACAAAAACACATTCGATTGCTGCGTTAACACATCTAACATCGTTGCGGTACCAACTTTAAACTCTGCTTCTGCAGATTTTAACGCGCTTTGCGATGAAATAATCGAACGCTTATCTGCATTGACCTGGCTAATAGTCGCTAACACACCTAAATAATCTTGGCGTGTTTGCGCAACCGTCTGACGATAATCAATATTTTGTTGTTGATACGCACTGCTGTACTGATCACGCGCTTGACGCACTTCTGAATTTACTAAACCACCTTGAAACACAGGCACATTCAAGGTTAATGCTGCAGATGCCGATGTCACGATACCTGTCGCATCATTACTATTATAGTGACTTGCGCTGCGATCATACGCGGCATCTAAATCAACGGAAGGGAGGTGCCCGCCAAAGGCTTGTTTGATAGCGCGCTTGGCCGCCAATGTTTTTAAGGCGTCTGATTTTAACGTTAAATTGCCTTGAATACCGCGCTTGGTCCAGACTGAAATATTAGCCGGCGCAGGTTTTACCAAGGGTAATTTGGCCTTCACTGGCGAAAATGTTTTATATGTCACACCGGTAATCGCACCCAAGTTTTCAATGCTATCCGCCACATGATTTTGATCAGCAATCGTTTGTGCTTCCGCAATATTGTATTTAGCTTCCGCTTCATACACATCCTTAATCGTATTTGTGCCCACCTTAAAACGTGCACGCGCTTGATCGAGCTGTCGTTGTAAAGATTTCTGATTCGCTTTAGCGAATGTCAACAATTGTTGTTTTTGTAATACATCAAAATAAGACACCGCGACCCGGCGTACTAAGTTTTGTGCTGCTGCCGCAAACGTGGCATCTGCCGCTTGCGCGGTCGCTTTCGCTGAGGCGTAATGCATAATTTTCGTAAAATCAAAAACCGGCTGGTTTAAGTTTAAAGAATAGGCACCTGTACGCGTCGAGGCGCTTTGATAATTTTTCGTTGCAATCAACGGCGTTAGGTTGTTACTGGTGCCACGAGACGTTGTCCCAGTCGCCGATCCAGAC
>BQJM01000053.1 GCA_021604705.1 marine bacterium B5-7
TTTCTGATCGCTTTCGCGTGATTGACGCCAGTAAAAATGTAAATCAAGTGAAACGCGACATAAAAACGTGTTTAGAAGCATTGTTGGAGGTTGTGTGACGACATATCCTTGGCTAGATGCACTGGAAGAACGCTTTGTGCAGCTACATGCACAAAAAAAATTGCCGCATGCTATTTTATTGTCTGGTCCCGAGGGTTTAGGCAAAGCTGATTTAGCGAAAGAGATGGGGCAACATGTGCTGGGAGCAGAATTAAGCACTGCTAATCCTAATGTCTGTTTAGTTCAGCCAGAGGACGGTAAAATCGCGATTGATACGGTGCGCCATTTGTTGCAGCGACTCACAAAAACTGCATCAGGCTATCGTGTCGCGATCATTACTTCTGCGCACGTGATGAATACAGCCGCACAGAATGCCTTATTGAAAACGCTAGAAGAACCTGGCGAGAATACTTTATTGATACTGACATCTGATCGTCCAGCACAATTATTGCCGACGATTCGTAGTCGTTGCCAGTGTTGGCAAGTGCCCGTTGCATCGAAGGCGCAGGCATTGCCTTGGTTAGAAAAGCAAACAGCTGTCGTTGAATGGTCTTTGTATTTACGTTTGGCTCAGGGTGCGCCTTTAGCTGCTGTTAGTATGGCAGAGGCCGAGCAGTTAAATGTCTTTAAAGCGTGGCGACAACACTGGGTGGCGATGCTAAATCAGCAACAAACGGTGACTGATGTGGTGCAAGCGCTAGGCGATGTGTCTGTGACGGCAGTGATGGATTGGTTGTTGCAAGTATTGCACATGGCGGCCATTCAACCGGCTCATTGGCTACGTAAACGTTTTGATGAGGCTGATTTGTTTTCGCATTACCAGTGGGTTTTAGATAAAAAACGCTTGTATTTAGAAAACCAATATTTAAATAAAACACTCTTGTTGTCACAGTGTTTTTTAGGAGCTGAGCATGTTAGTTGACTCACACTGCCATTTGGATCGTTTAGATTTAACGAAATATGATGGTGATTTAAGTGCTGCAATGGCGGCAGCGGAAGATAATCAAATTTCGCACATGCTGTGCGTTTGTATTGACTTAGAAAACTTTTCTGCGATTCACGCGATTGCCCAGCAATATGAAAATGTTTTTGTGTCTGTTGGGGTGCATCCGACGGAGAAAGATGGCCGGGAGCCTAAGCAAGAAGAATTAGTTCATTTGGCGAAAGATCCTTTGGTTGTTGCGATTGGTGAAACCGGCCTAGATTATTTTCATTGCCCAGAATCACCAGAATGGCAGCGCGATCGCTTTCGTTGCCATATTCGTGCAGCAAAAGAAGCGAAAAAACCCTTGATTATTCATTCGCGTGGTGCGAAAGAAGACACCCTTAAGCTTATGTTTGAGGAAGGTGCTAATGAGGTTGGCGGTGTGATGCATTGCTTTACGGAAGATTGGGATATGGCTGAGCGAGCGATGAGCTTGGGTTTTTATATTTCTTTTTCAGGTATTGTTACCTTTAAAAGTGCAAAAACATTGCAAGATGTCGCGATGAAAATGCCATTAGATCGTATTCTAATTGAAACGGACTCGCCTTATTTGGCGCCGGATCCTTTTCGTGGAAAAACAAATGAGCCTGCGTATGTAAGATATGTGGCAGAGAAAGTTGCGGCCTTGCGTGAAGACACTGTTGATAATATCGCAAAAGCCACAACCGAGAATTTTTTCAAACTATTTAAAGATTTTGAGAGGGAAAGAACGCATGACAAATAAAATTGATCTAATGTGTGAAAAAGCGAAACAAGCACAGGCACAGGCTTATTCGCCATATTCTGGGTGTGAGGTTGGTGTTTGCATTAAGACAACGGATGACACCTATTTTTCAGGCTGTAATGTTGAAAATGCGAGTTATGCGGTGACGGCGTGCGCAGAAGTGTCTGCGGTGACCGCCATGATCACAGCAGGAAAATATGACATTACCGACGTGATGATTACCTCTAATAAAGGCCACGGTTTCCCACCCTGTGGAAAGTGCCGACAATTACTTTCAGAGTTTGCCGCACCTGACATGACAATTCATTTTACGGACAGCGATGGCCAGTTTGTTTCACTCCCTTTTTCTGATATTTTTCCCCATGCATTTCAACCTAAACACGTAGGAGACACAGAATGACACCAGCTGATGCAGCCGCTTATATTCAAACAAAAACCACGATTAAACCTAAAGTCGCATTGATTTTAGGATCGGGCATGGCGAATTTGTCCAGTGAGTTGATGCCTGAGCGAGATGTGATTACTTATGACGGTATTCCTGGCTTTCCTGAGGCCACGGTTGCGGGACATGCTGGCGAGCTGTGGTTAGGTAAAATCAATGAAACACCGGCTATTATTGTACGTGGACGTTTTCATTATTATGAAACAGGATCGTTTGAGCATGTGAAACATTTGATTCGGACTTTGCGTACCTTGGGTTGCGAACAGTTGTTGATGACCAATGCCGCGGGATCTTTGAAAACAGACATGGCGCCGGGTGCATTGATGCTATTAACCGATCACATTAATTATATGGGTGTGCATCCCATGGTGGGACCAAACGACGACACGCTGGGCTCACGTTTTTATAGCATGACAGATGCCTATGATCCGGCGATGCGAGAACGTTTCTTAAATGCGGCAAAAGAACAAAGTGTTGCGTTAGCGCAAGGTATTTATATTGCCGTCACAGGCCCTAGTTACGAAACACCCGCAGAGATACGTGCGTTTCATCAATGGGGTGCGAGTGCTGTTGGGATGTCGACGGTGCCGGAAACCTTGATTGCTCGCCATTGTGGTTTGCAAGTGGCTGCGATTTCTCAAATCACCAACTTTGGCGCAGGCTTAAGTGATACACCACCGACCCACGAAGAAGTATTAGAGGTTGCCAAAGCAGCAGCAGGGCAGCTGGTGACATTGATTAAAGCATTTTTCTAATTCTCACCCCGGATTAACCTTAGTTAGGCTGGCGTTAGTGCACGTGTTGGCCCAAGGATTGGTTTATCCCAGCGGCTCTCACGCAGGAAGAGCCCTCTATTATCAGTGTTATCAGTTGTTTGCTTAAATAACTGACGCGCTTCTACGTGGCGTTTGAAAAAGCCAATAGACTCTGGTGTTTTACCAACACAAGTATCATATTTGCGTCCACTAAAGAGACTCATTAGCCCCGCCAAGCCTGAGGCGGCACCGATTGTTATGCCTTTTACTAGGGCCGGATTACTGGTAAGTGTAGCTACCCCGGGGGCAAGCGTTACCAACATTAAACCTGCGCCCATGACAAAAAATTTGGAAAAGGTTGCCATTAACATAGCCGGGGTTAATACATCGATTGGATGAAGCTTTGTGTTTCCTTTCTTGTGCATCATATACTGCATCGCAGTGGCGGTAACGGCCGTCAATAAAGCGACGCCAAGTAATGCGCCAAAGAAAATACCTAAGGACTGGGGATTACTAAGGACCAAGCCACGTAAGCCAAAGGCTGCAAGCTGAGAGAAAAGCAAGGGCAGTCCGGTGGTCACCAGTTGTTTTATGCAAGACACGCTATCTAAACCCTTGTTTTCCGATACACCTGCAATGACTATTACGGATAGCAAATAATAAAGCGAAGCGACAGTGATTAATAGACCCATAGCGTATAGTGCTCCCTCAGCAGCAAAGAATAAAGCGGACAGTGTCGGGGCTAGCATTAATGCTGTATTCATCGCAAGTGCCTGATATTTGCTTTCTCCATAATCTAATTGGAGTTTTGCAGCTTGCTTCCCTTTACCTGGCTGCATGAAGTTAAGCAGTGTGTCGTAGCTGCAAGAGAATAGCGCGTACTTCTCTTTGTTTTTTACTTTTTGGTTATCGTCGAGAAAATGAGTGATATTTTCTGGTGTGAGCAATACCAATGTATTATCGTCGGAAAAATAAGCAAAATGAGGTTTATCTATGATAGCCTTTTTTATATCCGTCTGAGCGTCATCAAGGTTCAAGGAGGTATTTATTGCATTTTTTGAATGACGCTCATGATTGATCTTGAATATAATGTTTGGGATGCTGTCATCTGACATAATCATGTTTCCTAACTTGCTCGTGTATTGTTGGTAGTGTAATGGATAAATTTTAATAAATCCTTAAAGTTTTCTTTAAAACAGGCATATTTATCATCCCAGCATTTTTGATGAACACCTTCGTACCTTGTTCCACAAATTCAACTTCAGTATTGGGTAATAATCCCAAATTGTTGTGAATATGTTGCGGGAATAGTCACTTGACCTTTTCCTGTGATACGCATAATAGCCTCCTCAGTTAAAAGTATTACTCTTACCGGTACCGGTAAGAATGGCCCGTTTATCTTATTGATTCAAGCGCTGTTCTTTTAGCTGCTTGAGATGAACATTTCCAGCTGACTTCTCACCATTTAAAAAGCGCGCTGAGTTTGTTTTAAACGTGTGCCAAAATGCCACATGCCCAGTTTCTTTTACGCCATCGAGTTTCATGGGATGTTCATGTGTTTTTGTCTTGTCTTTTGGCTTTTCAGCATGCACACGTTCTTCAATATCTGAACCAGGAAAAGCAGGATCCGCACCGACTATGCACGCTATTTGGATTGGGATGGCAAGACGTAGAGCGCCAAGTAGAATGTTCGAGGCGACGTTTTTAGTGCCGGGCGTAAAGTCTGAGCTGTTGAGCAAAGCTAGCGTAACACCTAAGCAAGCAAATAATCCTGCCCCTCGCTGGAATGTATGATGATCACTGGGATGATGCTGGTTGAAAAGCACATTGATTAGTGATGGGATTGCCCCCGTGATAATCGCGGTTAGTGCAACATACATCATCGCCTCGGCCAATGTTGAGATAAAGTCGGCTGCGCTTGTCACGTTAAAAAAGGGCATCGTTAAAAATTGTTGGGACTGTTGTGCGAGCAGCAGGCATGCCAGCAAACTCCCGATGCTTCGGATAGTGGAAATCGCAGCCTCTCTATTGAATTGTGGTCGTGCGGCAATCGATGGGTTATATTTTTCAATGGCATTTTTGCTACGTTCATGGAAAAGGAAATAAGCAAAGAAAAGTGATAATCCTATCGCAGAAGACTGCATGGCTGTTGCTTGAGTGTCTCTATCCCATGGGCTTACCAAGGGGAGTGCCAAACTGACAGCTTGCTGGATGGCGAGTATTGCAGGGTAAGCAAGACTTTGCGTCGTATAGTCGCGATCAGTCTGGGGTTTTAGGGTGCTATTTTTAAATAGTGTGTGCAGCATTTCAGGTGTTGCCGAGTATAAGGAGCGAAAGCTCGCGGGAGTCATGTTCTTAACGCGAGCTGGATCGAGCAATTCAAAATAAATGGGATAAGTTGTGTTTCCAGTTTGCAAGAATCGCAAGGCAGGTTGTTTTGCTGCTAGCACAGCCACGCCTTTTGAGGTTGTTGTTGGATGAGGTTCAGTGAAAAACTCAGAAATAGGATGTAATTCGCTAGGAACTTCTTTACCTTCAAAACCAATTAACATGGGATAATCCTTTGGATTGTTTTATCAAAAGCCGGATTATACGGACTTTTAGTGCGATAGAAAACCCGTCTATGCTTAACGCCCGTTGCGAGCGACCACCGCATTACGCATCTCAGCTGGGCATAAGGTGTTTTCAAAATCCGTGGCGTTCGTTTGAAAGGTATGCCAGAAGCTAGCACATGCTGGGCGATGTATTTCATTTCCATCCATGGTGTCCGTGCCTTGTTCCGCACTTTCTACTGGCACGGGTAGCTCGGTAAGGTCATTGTCAGGGAAGCCTGGCGTCTTGCCTGCGTGACAAGCAACAGTGACGGGTGAATAGATGGAAACGCCCATGATTATTAGCGTTCCTATCATGGATTGGTCGCTGGATTCTGAGTAGCGTTGGGTGGCGGCATTGGTGAGCGCCAGCGCTAAGCTTGTTGACAGATATAGCATCGCTGTTTTGAATGTCGTTACATTGTCTCTAGGGTGGTGTTTGTTCAGTTTGAGGCTGATTGCTGCGGGAACGGTGCCTAAAACTAATGTTTTTATCATGAGGATGAGTGCTACTTTCAGGATGGTCATTGGATTGTTCAGGGGAAGGCTCGTAGCTATTGAAAGAATCAGAGGTAGAAGATCTTGTTCGATGATCCCACTGAACATCACGCAAAAGAATAAGGCAGTCATTGTTCTAAGGGATGTGAACAACATGTCACGCTGGAATTGAGGGCGTTGAGCAATTGATGGATTATGCATTTTTTGTGCGTGCACATTTACTGTATGAAACATAGTGGCACCCAATAATAATCCCAAGTTTCTTATTGCTGAACGGTAGTTTTCTATTTGTGTTGATGAGAAAAATATAGGTGAAAAAGCATAAAGCATTTGAGGAAGGCCAATAGCCATGCTATAAGCGGCTGCTTGTACGGTATAGTTTCGATCGATAAAAGGTTTTAATGTGTTGTTTTTTAATAGTGTTTCGTAAGTGGCTATATCGGCAGTGTATAAACTATCGAACAAGGTTCTGGTCGCCTCAATATTAGGCTCGGTATTTCCAGGTAGCATAATTGAGAAGTATGCACGGATGGCATCGGTGTCA
>BQJM01000054.1 GCA_021604705.1 marine bacterium B5-7
ATAATCCAGTCGATGGTTTCGCCAACAATAAAGGCCACCAAACTTGCAATGGCCACTTCTTTTGATGCAAACAAATAACTGATTGCTGCACCAATACACATGGCGAGCAATACCCAATGTTGAATTTCGCGTTGTGCGAAATCGCGAACCACATAAATCATCCCGACAATAATATCTGCAGGCGACACCTCACTGCCGTAAAGATGAATCATGGGTAAATGCGTAAAGAGATCGTTAATGAGGACAATCATCAATATATAGGCGCAGGTGGCAGGTAAGGGAAAGCGCTTGATGGGGAAACCGGAATTTTTTTTGGTCGGCATGTTGTTATGTCCAGTGAACTTGAGGGATTCTAACAAATTTTAGGTGTGTATCGCTAGCATCGTAGGCCTCAGACATGATAAGATAGCCGCCAATTTCATCATTAGGGAAGAATAATTGTGAAGAAATCTACCACCTCTGTCGACTCATGGTTCTCGTGGGTTGTTTGTCTTTCTGCTGCTTTATTTTTCTTTTACGAATTTATCCAAATGAATATGTTCAATGCAATTACGCCAGAGTTGTTGCAAACCTTTCATGTGGATGCGGCGCAGCTCGGTAATTTATCGGCATTCTATTTTTATGGCGATGTGATTTTCTTAATTCCTGCGGGCATGATACTCGATCGCATTTCTACGCGCACGGTTATTTTGCTTGCCATGATCTTTTGTGTCAGCGGCACAGTGATTTTTGCGAATGCACATGAGTTTTGGGTCGCGGGTCTCGGTCGTTTAATGACTGGGGTCGGTAATGCATTTTCTTTCTTAAGTTGTATTCGTTTAGCGTCGCGTTGGTTTACACCGAAGCATATGGCGCTAGTGGTTGGCGTGATTGTGACTATCGCAATGGCTGGTGGTGCGGCGGCACAAACCCCTCTAACAATTCTTACGCAGCACGTCGGTTGGCGGCATGCGATGCTATATAACGCGGCCTTTGGTGCAGCGATTATTGTGTTGGTATTAGCGATTGTGCAAGATCATCCGAGTGAGCTGGCCGCACAGCTGAAGCAGGATCAAGAAGAGTTGCACCAGATTACGTTGATGCAAACCTTGCGCTTATCCTTGGGTAATTTGCAAAACTGGTGCGCAGGGATGTACGCGAGTTTGCTTAATCTTTCTATCTTTATTATGGGCGCCTTGTTTGGCGCGTTGTATTTGCGCCAAGTTGATCATTTGGCAAGAACGGATGCCTCCAACATTACCGCGATGGTTTTCGTGGGTACGATTATCGGTGCGCCAGTTTGGGGTTATCTCTCCGACAAAATATCTTTGCGAAAAAAACCCATGATCATCGGTGCGCTGCTATCGATTGTGACGGTGTTCGCGATTGTTTATGGTGGGCACTTATCTTACCGTGCCTTATGGAGTTTATTCTTCTTACTGGGTTTATTTACCAGTTCGCAAATTTTGGCTTATCCATTAATCTCTGAAAGTAACCCTAGTATGATTACCAGCACGGCATTAGGACTTTCTTCGGTGCTGATTATGGCGGGTGGTGCGATCTTCCAACCCTTGTTTGGTTGGATGTTAGATTATCATTGGTCACATCTTTATCGACATCATATGCCGATTTATTCTCCGGAAAACTTCCACTTTGCACTGGTTATTTTGCCGGTTGCCTTTGTGGTTGCGCTATTGGCAGGTTTCCTTTTGAAAGAAACCCGTTGTGAACCTTACAAATCATGAGTCGCGTATTCCTCTTAGTTTTAGACTCTTTCGGTGTAGGGGCTGCGGATGATGCGGCTGCCTACGGTGATACGGGGTCGGATACCTTAGGCCATATTGCCGACGCCTGCATTGCGGAACGCGGCAAACCATTACACGTACCTAATTTATGCCAACTTGGCTTACAGGGCGCTGCGACAGCTGCGCGCGGTAAGCCCGTTGCAGGCCTTGATAATACGGTGGTGATTGGTGCCTATGGTTATGCGCAAGAACTCAGTGTCGGCAAGGATACGCCCAGTGGTCATTGGGAAATGGCCGGCTTGCCAGTTACCTTTGATTGGGGCATGTTTTCACCAGAATATCCAAGCTTTCCTGATGCATTAATTCAAGCATTTTGCGAGCAAGCGAAAGTACCTGGCATTATCGGTAATCGTCACGCATCTGGCACACAAATTATTGAAGAGCTCGGAGAAGAGCACGTAAAAACAGGCAAACCGATTTGCTATACATCGGGTGACAGTGTTTTTCAAATTGCAGCGCATGAAGAATCTTTTGGATTAGATCGTTTATATGAGTGCTGTGAAATTGCACGTAAGCTCGTTGATGACTATCAAATTGGCCGCGTGATTGCGCGACCGTTTACGGGAGAGATAGGTGCGTTTAAACGCACACCCAATCGTCGTGATTATGCGACACCACCCCATGGAAAAACGCTGCTAGACGTTCTGGTTGCTGAAGACCGCGAAGTGATTGCCGTTGGAAAGATTGCAGACATTTTTGCGCATCGTGGCATTAGTCGCCACATTAAAGCAGAAGATAACGATGCTTTATTTACAGCAACACTAGATGCTATTCACTCTGCGCCGGATGGTAGTTTAGTGTTTAGTAATTTTGTGGACTTTGATTCGAAGTTTGGTCATCGACGCGATCCTTTGGGTTACGCTGCGGCCTTGGAAGCCTTTGATCAGCGTTTACCAGAATTATTGAAAGTGATGAAAGCGGATGACTTGTTGGTGCTAAGTGCCGATCATGGCTGTGATCCGACTTGGCCTGGCAGCGACCATACACGAGAATATATTCCTGTTCTTATGTATCAGCCAGATATGCTGTCGCGTTTTATCGGTAAGCGAGACTCTTTTGCAGACATTGGCCAAACGGTTGCAAAACATTTAAATGTTTCTGCACTGCAACATGGTAAACCTATTCTGTGAATAAACTTTTAATTGCCACGCACAATACCGGCAAGTTGCACGAGTTTAAATTATTGTTTTCTGAGCAAGCGATTGAGATTGTATCGGCTGCAGAGCTTAAATTACCCGACGTCGAAGAAACCGGTCAAACCTTCATAGAAAATGCGCTTTTAAAAGCACGTGCTGCGTGTGCACACAGTGGCCTGCCATCAGTAGGGGATGACTCTGGCTTAGTGGTTCCTTCGCTAAATGGTGAGCCGGGTTTGTATTCTGCGCGTTATGCAGGCGAGCATCATGACTCTACGGCAAATATTGCCAAACTACTTGATAAGATGAAAGACATGCAAGGTGATGCGCGCAAGGCCGTCATTATTTGCGTGATGGCTTTCTTACGACATGCGGATGATCCCATGCCGATCATTGCTCAGGGTGTTTATGAAACGGCGATCATGGAAGAGCCCAGCGGCGAGGGTGGTTTTGGCTATGATCCTGTGTTGTGGAGCCAAGAACATCAATGCGCGCTGGCAGAAATCTCAAAAGAAGAAAAGAATGCGATCAGCCATCGCGGGCGGGCTATGCGATCGCTGATATCGCAGTTCTCCCCGTTGTCATCCCGCACTTGATGCAGGGATCTCCTGCCACTTCAGCTCAACCAACTAATGCAGTTAGTTATACGTCATTTATTAAGTTGCATTTCAAGGAAATATCAAAGAGAATGAAGAGGTGACTCCCGGTGAGCACAGTTGAACCGAACACTAACAGATGAGGTGAACACTTTGTGAGTGTGGTGTGCATGCTTGGTTCGCCAAGAAGCCTAAAGCATTCCATCGTTCGCCGTCCTGCACGAAATCGCAGGTTCAACGTTGCCGCTGGGTGTCACACTAACTTCTTAAGCATACCCATATGACAACGACCGACACAATCACTGATCTTTACCAGCAACTTCGCCAGGCCTTATACGATGGTCAGATTGGCGAGGCTGATGTGCTTTTAAAAAATTGCCAGCACTTGGCGCCCGATGCAGCAGATACCTGGCATTATGCGGGCTTACTGGCTGTTTGCCAACAAGATTTAGAGGCTGCACAACGCTTATTTCTGATTGCATTGGAAAAAGATGACACGCAACCAGCCTATCATAATCATTTTGCGAACACCTGTCGTGCACGTCAAGAAATTGACAAAGCGATTGATCATTATGAGCGTGCCATTGCACTAGATGCGAAATTTTCAGAGCCACATAACAATCTTGCTAACATCTATTATCGTCAGGGTGAGATGGATAAAGCATTGCAATATTATCAGCAAGCAATTGAAATCGATCCCCATTATCAAGATGCCTTGATGAATTATGGTTATGCCTTGCTAAAACAAGAAGATCATGCGGGCGCAAGAAGTCAGTTTTTACAAGTATTGACCGGTATGCCGGAAGAGCGCATTGCGATGAAAATGCATTATGCTTTGGGGCAAATTGCTTTAACTCTCGATGAAAATGAAGCCGCGGTCACACATTATCAATCAGCGTTAGAATTATTGCCGCAGTATTTAGATGCGCGCCGAGAATTAATTCAGGCTTTGTTGCGTTTAGAACAAGATAAATTGGCACTGAAGCATTTGAATGTGACGCTCATGCAAGATCCAGATTTTGTTGACGATCATTACAATGCGGGCGTTGTGCTTTTAAAACTAAATCAGTTAAATGATGCGCTATATCATTTTCGTGAAGTGATGCGTCTTGATGAAAATCATGTGGAAACCTTGGCAAACTTAGGCGCCTTGGCCTTGCGCCAAGGACGTTTGAAATCTGCGCAAGAACATTATGAAAAACTTCTGAAAATACAGCCTGAAAATGATATTGCGGCCTACACACTAACTGCACTGACACAATCAGACAATCCAGAGAAGCCACCATTAGCTTATGTTCAGCAACTTTTTGATAGTTATGCGGAACAATATGACGAACACATGCAAGAACAATTAGATTATCAAGTGCCGGAGCTCTTGGAAAAACAATTATCTGAACAGCTACCTAACGCTAAAAATCTCCTGAACGTCCTCGACCTTGGTTGCGGCACAGGCTTGTTAGCTGAAACATTAAAGCCTTATGCCAAACACTTAACCGGCGTCGATATATCTGCAGCGATGTTAACAAAGGCGCAAGAAAAACAGCATTACGATGAACTCGTTCAATACGACATTGTTGAATTCTTAAAGCAGACAGCACAATCTTTTGATTTAATGTGCGCGGGTGATGTCCTGAATTATTTGGGTGATCTAGCCCCCATATTTTCCGCTGCACGAGCACGCATGAGTCCGGAAGGGCTCTTATGCTTCACGATTGAAGCAGGTAGTACTGCAGCCTATCAACTAGCACAGTCAGGACGTTTCACCCACGATCCCACCCAAGTCGCGGCACTGGCAGAATCCTGTGACTGGCAGCTTGTCCAGCAAACAGAAGTGATTTTGCGTTTGCAGCGTGGCCAGGCTGTGCCGGGTGTCTTATTTTTCTTTAAGGGCTAAGCCAGTTAATTGGGGGAGGTAGTATTGGATCTTCAAATGACAGTACCTTTGGCATTGGCAGCGGCGTGTTTTCTTGTAGGTACTGAAGAGTCCCGAGATTAACGATCTTTTCTTGCATATAAGCAAACAATGTTAAGAGTAATGCAGCAGTAGCATGCAGACCTTTTAATGAAATATTCTGATAGTCAGCGAAGTTAATACCAATGGGTTCTTCCTCAAAAAATGCTAGTATCATTTCAGAGGCTGATTGACAGCTCTCATAAGCTTGGAAAGGCTCATCGCACTGTTGTAGCACAAAGAAGAATGCTTCTCCTAGATTAGTGGAAAGCTCATCATTCTGCTGAATACTCGCCCAATCTAGTGGGGATAATATGTTTTCAAGGAATGAATATGTTAGGCATTCATAAAATAGACCTACTTCTTCCTCTGTTGCATCTGGCAAGTGATTTAAGTTGTTATCTCTTTGCAATGTGCGCCAGACAAATTCACCGAAGCGCTGATGTTTTTTAGGCACTGTTTCCTCTTCTATCTTCTCTCTGATAATTTCGCGAACAAATGCTTTGTAAGATTCGCTAGCGTGTTGCTCATTTATATTTATATTCCCGAGTGAAGTTAACCCTTGTTTACATCGATCAAAAAAGTGAGAGAAGGGGTAGTGATTTAATGCTTGGCAAACTTCTGCAGTATTCGCCTCTGTCCAATTGCGTGGTGTCGATGGTATCAGAATGAACGAAAAATTCTCTTGCAATAAGGGACAGATCTTAGATGCCAGCCCAGGGTTTTCTCTCTGCCATATTGAAAATATTACCTTGAAGATGTTCTGGTACCTGTTATCGATCGGAGACAGCTCAGCCAGTGTTATAGCGTATAATATGATAATAGGATCGTGCGCAGCAGCAGGGCGTCGCATCTCCCTAAGTACTACCGTTAGCGATTCGGTGCCATTTGAGTTGCCTAGCGATTGGAGCTCTTCCCAAAGCTGCGCTAAGCGCTCTTTAAGAATAATAGTCTCTACATCCTCAAAAAAAGGAAAAAATTCTGGCATGGC
>BQJM01000055.1 GCA_021604705.1 marine bacterium B5-7
ATTATCGGCCAACGTTTAGTCGTTTCACATAATGGTCGCCCCTTCGACCAAGATGATGTGAATGCTATTTGTGATAATGCCCAACGAAGTCATACCAAAAAGCGTAAAGACATTGAGAAAACTGGATACAAAGGTATCGGCTTCAAGTCTGTGTTCGTCATTGCGGACCGTGTTCATATTGTTTCGGGGAGTAATTATTCCTTCCGTTTTGATAAACAACTTCCTCAATGGGAAGAACATGATGAAGATAAACCAGATGGTCAATATCCCTGGCAAATTATTCCTATCTGGACAGATCGCCCAGACTTAACGCCAGACACTGATCGCGTATATTTCGTGCTGGATTTGAAACCCCACATTGATTTAACTAATGCATTCGAAACGGTGCTAGAATCCCCACAAATTTTCTTATTCATGCGCCACACGCATCAAATCCAATTTTCTGGCCCCAACACAGAAAGCAGTATCACGATCGAATCTGATAAAAATCGTAGGAAATTAATCGTTGATGGTTCAGTGAAAAGTGAATGGGTCATTCATGCTAATACGGTTGAAGTGCCCACCGCCGTAAGAGAGAGAATTGCGCTGATGGGTGCTCACGAGTGCCCGCAAAAGTTGAAAGAGGCAACGGCAGTCAGCATCACTTTCGCCGCAAAACTAAACGATGGGCATATAGCCGCACTAGAAGATGCCCGTCTTTATACTTATTTACCGACGACCGTTACCTGTGGCCTGCAATTTCTTGCCAACAGCGACTTTTTGCTCACTGCCGATCGCATGGCCTTCTTAGATAATGTGTGGAATCAATTCTTATTTGCTGCCATGGCAAGGCTACAACTAGATTGGTTAGCCGAGTTGGCACTGCAACCTGAAAACCGCGATCACATTTTACGTTTATATACGCCAAAAATTTCCCATGTGCCAGAGGGTTTGATTACAGCATATAACGAAGCCTTTGTTGAGGCACAAGAAACAAAGGCCTTCTTGCCTGCGTTTAGCGATGAAAAGAGATTGCTAAAATATAGTGAGGCAAAATCAGATAAAGTATCTTTCTATAAAACGTTTCCTGAAAAACTAAAAAACACACAGTACGTTGTGAGGTATGAACTACAAAAAATAGACCGATTGAGATTATCAACAGTCGAGCTGAGTCATTTAATCAAATATTTAAAGAAGTTGCCGAGAAATTTCCACGATTTACTTACCCAGGAAAAACTTCTACGCTACTTAATGCAAACTATGCCAGAAGATATCCGGGTTGGAAGAGAATATGTATCTGCTTCATTAGCTGAAGCCGCTTTTCTTCTCGATGAAAACACGCACCTAGAACAACTCAACATGCTCACCCTGCCCACGGAAGACCACGATGAAATCCCAGATTGGATCACACTACCTAAAAAGCGTATCCATCCTGCGCTGCTAGCTATCGATGGGGCTGAAGCATGGCTTTCTAAAATGTCTATGGGGCGCTTAACACTGGATACCCTTATCAATTGTACAGTCGACTATGTGACATCCGACCTTGCGACACAAAAAAATGCGTTACGATTTTTGATGAAGATCATGCCTGCTAATCAAAAAGCTGAGTATCACGCTCCTCTCTATCGGGCACGGCAAAGTTTAAAAGGCTTAACCCTGTTTTCATCTGCTCAAGGTGAACAGTTAAAAACAAACGCATTACATCTGCCTAGGACTGATAAAATCAACTTACCGACTTGGGTCGCTATACCGCCAGTCATTAACCCAGAAATACTTGCGATACCTGGTGCGATGGAATGGCTTGCATCCATTGATATTCAAGCAGTAAAACTCCAAACAGTTCTCAAGAATTTCATAGCAAATATTGAAACCTTTGTTGGCGCAAAAAAAAATGCTTCACTCTCTGAACAGCAGAATATTGTTGCGTTTCTTGTTAAAATAATGCCTAAGCTACATGAACACCTAAACGGTTGGGAAATATCTGCATTAAAAGAAAAGCGTTATATGCTTGGACAAGATGGCCAATTACATAGCCCCAAGACATTACACCTTGCAACCGATGATTATAACGCGGTCAGTGACTGGATAGAAATGCGCTTACCCTTAGTCCATGCAGACCTGGCATCCATCACTGGCGCTAAAGCATGGATGCACGAAGTTGGTATTCGAGATATCGATAACAAACACTTGATCGAGACCATCCTAAATAATTTAGCCCATTACTGCACTGCTCACCCAGGCATTGCATTTCAGGAACGTTTGCTCACGTTTCTTATCAAGGGATTTAAAGACTTTCCAGAGCTAGCGAATGTCACACGATTACGACAAATGGCCGCCATCCCATTTTTAATGGCAAACGATGGCAGCTTAAAACAGCCCGCTGCATTACATATTTCAACTGACGCCTATCGTGACGTCGCTGCGTGGATATCACTGCAATTGCCTTTGGTGCATGACGAACTCATGCAGGTCGAAGGCGCCGAAACGTGGCTACAAGAAATTGGCGTCAAGCCCGTAAGCGCAGAGGTTTTGGTGAAAGATGTCGTCAATAACATCAAACACTATTGCCAAACAACACCCACACCAGCATTCCAGATTCAGTTGCTTGATTTCTTAATGCAACAGTTTGCATTAGATGAAGATTTAGCAAAACCCTCTATCATCAATCAACTTAAATCAAGCGACTTTTTGCTACGCGATGATGAGACATTTGGCTCACCAACCGATGTATATATTCCCACAGAAAAATATTCAGAACTATCTAACTATCAGGCATTATCCATACCACTTGCTCACCCCTCATTACTCGAAGATAAAGATAGAACAGCGTGGCTAAGTACTTTAGGCGTAGCGCCGGTTCCATTGCCTGTCTTGCTGCGTGAAATGGCTAAGCTTAAAAAGAATTCAGATTGGGAAATTTCTGATGCTGTCGGCGTCGTTAAGTTCTTACTTAAATTATTTCTACGAAAAGAAATTACTGACTCTCAAGTGAGCACCTTCAGCTGGCTTCCCCTGCTAACACGCGATAATGACTTGCAAGAAAAATACGGCGACTGCTACTTACCTAGCCGACTGAAGCCCGCATTTGATTTAGAGGCTGCTGTGCCAGAGGCAAGCGAAATCTTATCGGAAACTTATTTAACAGAGATCAATACAGAAGATGAGCGCTCACGTGCAAAAACTTTTTTTACTTTTCTTGGGGTGAATGAAGACTTAATGCTAGAAAATTATTCTCATACGCGAAGGAATGCTTATTTAGGGCCGGAATATTATACTGAGTATATACAGCATCTTGCCAAAACACAGAGAATCAAGCATTTAACCATAAAGAACGATAATACAGTTTATCCCAATGCAGTCTATGTTAGCTTTATGCAATACCTTTATAAACCAGCTTATGCAACAGCATTTTGGACATTGATTTCAGACGAATGGAATTCAGTTAAAAAAGTCGTACGCGCAGGTTATAGCTCGAACCGTAACTGTCAGACTCAAACCGTCCCTTCTTACTTAGCTTATTATCTAGGCAATCACAAATGCTTATTAGGCTCAGATGGAGAATTGCATTCTGCCAGTGAAATACTGTCACCCGTTATCGTAAAAACATTTAAAAAACTTAACCTGGGCCCTGTAATTGTTAGCAATTCAACAGAAGAACTTACCGCAGAAATGTCTACTTTCTTTGGCTTCAAATCAACGCTTAGTATCGAAAACTACAATGCACTTTTCTCTTCTTTGGAAAATCCTACGTTGACCTTACAGAGAAATCATTATCTTTCCATGCTCTATCAACGACTGATAGAAGAAGACTTTACCGACACAGAGATAGCAGGATTTACCGGGAAGCTTCTCGCTGCGAATGGCACGCTACAACCCATCTCCGGATTACAGCTCTGCACAGATGAATTTTTATTAGGAAGGCTACCCAAATCCGCCTTGATGGCATGTCCTAAAAACGTTACCGCAGAAGAATTAGAAGAGCTAGCCACACTGCTTAATATCCCGGAAAGAACTAGCCACGAAATCAATGAGGATATTACCGATCAATGTGAAGATCCAGAACTCAAGGAGCGCATTATTCATGCTGGCTTGATTACCCTACTATTCGAACACAAAGATGACTTACCCACCTCTGCCAAAGTCTATCTTCAATGGTTACCTAAGCTGACACAGCTAAGCTACCATTCTGCAGAAAATATCCAGGTTCAAATTGCTGATGGCCCATTCAACATGCAACACGCATTATTGCATGACGATCGACTCATTGTTATTAGAAAAAGAAGCGCTGCATGCATGCGGCAATTAGTTACTGAGCTAACAAGATATTTAGGCCTAACAAGCGCTTATGCCGCGACATTCAAAGAAATATTAGCACTCGCCGGCGAGGAACTAGAAGAACGTCTCGAAGAGGAAGGATACACAAAAGATCATGCACAGCAATTCGTTTCTAAGCTTCTAGCCCTCAAGTGTGATAAAGAAGATCCTGAAAAAATAGAGGGCCTTGCCGAACTAGAGCAGGATACCATAGAGCAGCCCACTATCGTAAGGTCTACCTCGTTTACTGATGAAGAAGAGGCTGAAGAAACAGATGCCATAGTAGAACAGTCCACTATCGTCAGGTCTACTTTGTTTACTGTAAAAGGGTTTGGGGCGGCCATCACACGACTACCGACAATCCAGGTTGAGGAAGAAGAAACCTCCTTAGATACCGTTGAGTATACCCAGATTGTCCCAGTAACCTACCGTCACTCATCAAACACAACAAGCACGCCAAGCACGGCGAAAATAAACACCGTACCTGCAACAAACTTCCAGGCACTGGCCCCCGCGGAAATGCAGCCACTGCTTAGCACAATCCCACGCCTTCCGTTTTTCGCGCAAGCATCGATTGCAGGATCAGTACAATTTTTTGAAGATGATGCACGCAAAGCAACAGGACGTTGGGGAGAAAAATTTGTTTTCAATTTCTTGCAGCGACACTATCAACAAAAGTATACGCAGTGCATCTATCAAGAAACAGACAATGGTTTTACCCTTACGGGCACACACAAAAACCAAGCGCTTAATCTTGAGGTCAATTGGCCAAACAAGACAACAGAGTCGTACCGACCTTATGATTTTTCCATTACTAAAAATGGTCGAACACGTTATATCGATGTGAAAAGCACTTATAAAGCTGGCGAATGCACCGCCTTTGTCTCTCGCAATGAATGGGAATTGATTCGAGAGTCTGGCCCTCGCTATCGCTTATTCTGTGTATTCAATGCCAATACGACCCACCCCCAATTGTTAAAGATCAAAGATCCGGCTGCTGCATTGATGCAAGGACGCATTGAGCCACAGCAACTGCAGTTACGGGTGCATTTGTGATTGTTTAGTTCATACTCGCAACCGTGTTTTAACACCACAAATTGTGCGTTAATATATCACCATGGATTTACAAGAAATAGACAAAGATAAGCCGGTCAGTTTTCAAAGAACAACCAAAATCAAATACAGAGAAATTTAAACTCAAAAAAAACTCAAACAGGAAACAATACAACCCTAAAGGTAATAGGTCCGACTATGTTAACACCCATGTTAAATTAGTCGCGACTATGTTAACATGCACGTTAACATAGTCAGAGACAATCAACATGCGTCGTATTTACGAAGCCGTTTTAGCTTACCATCTGAAGCACTATCGGCAGATGCTATTTTTAGCGGGTCCACGCCAAGTGGGAAAAACAACCATCAGCAAGCACTTCGAAAAAAAATATGTCCAGGCCCACTATTTAAATTGGGATGTTGAAGAACATCGCACACACATCCTGAGCGGTGCGTTAGAACTAGGTAAAATGTTTCATCTTGATGAAATGCAACAAGAAAAACCGCTGATTATTTTTGATGAAATCCACAAACAGCCTATGTGGAAAAATGCACTCAAAGGTTTCTTTGACCTTTATGGCAAAAAAGCTGACATCATGGTTACAGGCAGCGCACAGCTTGATATTTATCAAGCTGGTAATGATAGCATGATGGGGCGTTATTTCTCTTATCAGATCCATCCTCTGTCTGTCGCCGAACTCTTACACATTGCATTGCCAGATGATGAGTTACGTCCCCAAGCAGAAATCAATCAAAATGATTTCGAAGCACTCTGGACCTTTGGCGGATTCCCAGAACCCTTCACCAAAAGAAATAAAATGCATTATTTGCGCTGGAAGAAAATGCGTAATAAACAATTATTGCAGGAAGATATTCGAGA
>BQJM01000056.1 GCA_021604705.1 marine bacterium B5-7
TAAGCCACTTAAAACTACGTGCAAAAACCATCGGCATTCAAAAAATTGATGCGAATGCTGCGGGTGGTTTAATCACATTCACCGACAAACCCCAGATCGATCCGATGCGGATCATTCAACTCATGCAACGACATCCTGATCAATACCAATTCGCTGGCCAAGATCGATTACGTTATAAAATCGCTGCTGACAATGCGGGCGAACGCATCGCTGCGCTACAAGGTGTGTTGAGTGCACTTGATGGAGATCCCGCGTCAAACGCGGGATGACGTGCTCTAGCTGTCATTCCGGCCTTGAGCCGGAATCTCCTGAAAGTACTACGGTGTTAGATGGAGATCCCGCGTCAAGCGCGGGATGACAGCGGTGGGCAGTATCTACGACTTTACCTTATCAACAACAACCAACATCCCAAATAAAGGATTATCCAAATAATGAATTGCGTGTGCGCGCATACGTTGTGTTTGATGCAAAGAAAAACGTGCCAAACCATTTTGATCAACGGCTGTTTCTGTCGAAGGTAAGGTATTGTAGGGAAGACTTAATGCTAAATTCGCAGCCACCGCGTAGTAACGTTGTTTTGTTATCCGAATGCTACCATCAATTTGCCACATACTTTGATCAGGATAAAATTGCCCTCCGGTAATATGCACCGGTGCTTTTGCATCAACCGGCTGCAACCATGCTTCATGTAGCAAAACGGTGTAGTCATCACTATCTTGTAAGCGTTTGTCAGATTTTGCCAACGTCCACTCACTGTTAGGCAATAGACGATAAGGCAACACCAAACTGCTATCATCCATGTCTGCTTCTGCTTGAGGGACTAATTGGATCCAATTACTTTTCGCGGTTAATGATACAGCTGGCCATGTTTCAGCTTGCAAGGCATCGTTCATATGCTGCTGCTGAAAGACAATCACTTCCACTTTTAGCCAATCGCTAGCTTGCGGTGCTTCGGCGTATGCGAAACCACCCAGTAAGCTTAAACACAACAACCAAGATAACTTCATCATGATTTACTTCTGTGTAATAAATTTATCAAAGTGAGGAAAGTCCACTGTTCGCGTTGGAAACGCACATTCCGCCCCATGTTTTTCAATGATTTTCAGCATGCGAATAAAAACGTCTTGTTGAACACCTTGAAACTTGACCCATTGCGTGGTTTTTGTAAACGTATAAACCAATAAATTGAGTGAGGACTCACCAAACTCAATGAGTTTTACAAAGCAAGTTAGCTTTGTATCAATCTCTGGATGTTCCTGTAACATCGCTTCAATCTCTTGGGTAATTGCTTCAATTGATTGCCAGTCATCATAACGTACACCAATCACTGTCTTAATGCGTCGGTTGCTCATACGTGAAGGATTTATCACCGCAATCGTCGAAAACAAAGCATTAGGCACATACAATGGTCGCTTATCAAAAGTGCGGATACGCGTTAAACGCCAGCCAATTTCTTCTACCGTGCCTTCAATATTTTTATCAGGTGAATTAATCCAGTCCCCTACTTTAAAGGGGCGATCCATATAAAGCATCAAGCCGCCAAAAAAGTTGGCCAGCAAATCCTTGGCCGCGAAACCAATGGCCACACCACCGATACCACCAAAGGCTAACACACCAGAAACACTAAACCCTAAGGTCTGCAAGGTCACCAGGGTCGAGGTTACCATCACAGAAATTCGTAACAGTTTAGAAATCGCTTGCACGGTGGTAATATCAGACGGTGATTTATCAGGATGACGTGGACTTAAATAATTACGCTCCGCTTTTCGCACGAAACGTAATAAAAACCAAGTAAAACTAAAGACGATACCAATGTCACGCAATGGCTCAATAAAGTTTAAAATGACCGCATTATTTGATGCTTGGCGTGCAACATCGCCCGCATGGGTAATACCCAAAATCCAAATAAAAGCCAGAACAGCCGGCGTCAACGCATCAACAAAAATATCTTCCCATATCGCCTTACGTTCTTTGGCTTTTTTATACCAGCGCTTTAAAAAACGTCTCGTAAAATAAGCGATAAGCCCCGTCAGCACTAAGACCACAAAAATTTGAATCATCCAGGTTTGACTGTGCAGTTTGCTCAGAAGATGAAGGCTAGTTTCTTTCATGAAAATGTTCTCACTATTTAGTATCGGGACTGTCATCCCGCGCCTGACGCGGGATCTCCATCTAGCACCATAGTACCATCAGGAGATTCCGGCTCAAGGCCGGAATGACGTCGGTTTCTGTCATCCTCAAGGCCGGACTGACAGCAGTTCATGACAAATAATTATGACAATGGCTGCGCGGCTTGCCAGGCATTTAATCGCTGCAATTGACTCATAGTATAATGAAACTGCCCGCGCATCTGTACTAAACGTGCCTGAGAGGCGTCAGATAGTGGTGTATTTGACAGTGCATCAATCAATTTCTCGGCTTCTGCCGGTTGGTTGCACACTAATACCATGTCACAACCTGCATCCATTGCCGCTTCTGCACGGGCCACAATATCCCCTACTGCTGCGGCACCTTCCATGGTTAAATCATCAGAAAATATCACACCGTTAAACCGGTACTGTTCACGCAACACCATTTGCAACCAATAACGCGAAAAACCTGCCGGCTGCGCATCAGCTTGTTCAAACACAACATGGGCCGGCATGATACCACCAAGTAAATGTGCTAATTTTTCAAAGGGCACACCATCAACATTTAAAATTGTTTGTACATCACGCTTATCAACCGGCAAATCCACATGAGAATCCGCGGTAACTGCACCGTGACCAGGAAAATGTTTGCCAGTAGCGGCCATGCCGGCTGCTTGCATCCCTAAAATAAATTGTTCTGCCAATATCGCAACAACTTGCGGATCCGTATGAAAAGCACGATCGCCAATGACGTCACTCACACCATGATCGACATCCAACACCGGCGCAAAACTAAAATCAATCCCCACTGCCAATACTTCTGATGCCATTAACCAGCCAATTTGTTTGGCGTAATGACAACCCATTTTTGAGTCATCGTCATACATCGCACCAATGGATCGCATGGTCGGTAATGGTGTAAAACCCTCGCGCATGCGTTGCACTCGCCCGCCTTCTTGATCCACCGCAATCAGGATATCCGGCCGTACGGCACGGATGTCAGCCACCAATTGCGTAACTTGTTCTGCACTCGTAGTGTTGCGTGCGAAGAGAATGAGTCCGCCAACCGCGGGATGGGCCAATTTTTCTCGCTCATCGGCTTGTAGCGTCTCTCCCGCTACATCGAGCATGATGGGGCCTAGTGTGCTCAATTTTTATCCTTAACATACACATCACGGGGAAAGTGCCGTACATTGGATGCGGCATCACCTGCCTCACGGATTTTGGCCTGACCTTCTTTTTCGACTTCATCCACACGAATCACGCTATGCACAGGCACATAAACCCGTCTGACGCCTTCAAACTCAGCTTTGAGCTTTTCTTCCGCAGGATCGACCAATACTGAACTATTTTCACCGAAGACAATATCCTCGATTTCTAGAAAGCCAAACATCTCACTTTCAGACAAACCCTTCGCATAAAGCTCATAGATTTCGTCTTGGTTCAGGAAGACGATGCGGTAGAGACGTTCTTTCTTGTCAGCCATGAAATTTTCCGTTAAAAAAAAGAACATTATACCCCCTGCAGACTGATCAATCTACCCAGTAAAAAGCTTGCTTGATTTGGCATCAGGGGCTACACATTAGCGCCTATAATCGGTTATAATCGCCAGTTAAGACAATGACTTACACAAGGATGTGAGAAATCGACTTTCTTAATACTATCTTAAGGTTCACTGGATAGACTACTGACATCAACAGGCGATTATAAATATAGGAAATTGAAGATATGTTTGAAACTTTGAGAAAAGTCGCTAAAGCAAAACTACAACAAGCCGCGCATGGTATGCAACAAGTGAAAGATACTGTCGCATCAAAAGTACTCTCTGGTGCCGCACAAGTTGCCACACAATCCGATGAAGCTAACATGCTGATGCTGGCGACGCACAACATTCCAGCTCAACCCATTGTTGTCAACACAGCGACATCCACACAAACACCACCGAAAGGTTCTTACCCTATCTCCCGTGATGAAACGCTGTTAACCATCTTAGGCAAATATGGTTTTAACCATGATGATCTTGTTGCACTGGGCAATGGTGTCACGATCTTTGAACGCGTTCAACAAGAATACAAAATGACAAAAACAGATGCGAATACCAAAGCATCTCCGGCAGAACTAAGAAAAGCTAATGCCCTAACAAACGAGGCAGATCGCACAGCTGCAGTCAATCGTATCCTCTTAAAAACGGTCTTTACGTCAAAATCGATGGAACCTTGGCAAGATGCTTTCTATGACTCACTCACGTTAATAAGCACTGACACCCACTTCATCGTTAGCGGCACCACACGCGAGCTGCGCTGCTACCCAGCACAACATGCTGCGGTGTTTAACGCTGCAAACGCTGCACAGGCCGATCTTGAAGGAGCAACTATCAATGCCAACAAGGCAGGGATATTGATCTCACTTGCGATCACGATGGCAAAATTTGATGGTGCTGAACCCAGTGTGATACATGTGTACGGTGTTGCACTATTTAACCTGTTTATCGAGCAAAAAGACAATGAATCCTACGCGCGGGATTGTCTCGCTGCAATTTACTTGTCAGCACAAGCTGTTAATGTACCAGCACTGATCGAACAAGCGCACGCCTTTCATCAAAATAGAAACGATACACGGGGCGATTACAAAGCACGTCTATGTTATGAACAAGCCATTACATACTGTCAAAATAATCCACTCCATATCTCTGCTACAGAGATGGACACATGGCATTACGACCTTTTTATCTCTTACCTACGTGGTGAACGCGGTGTTGAGCGTGATTTAGCCAAGGCAAAAAACCACCTAACCGCTAGGACAATGGATTTAAGAGACGGTAAAGCCATCAAGGCTTTAACCATGGCCGTAGACCAGTTTGACACGCAGCAAGCCTCAAGAGATGAAGTTTACTTACTCGGTGCGCGCTTATGCTATGAGCGTTTACTCTTGTTATCCCCTTTAGATTCAAAAGCAACAACAATATCGCAGAAAAAGGAATGGCGCTTAAGGTTATTTGAACTCTATTCTCAATCCATCGAAGCTGATGAAGACAGTTCCTCTCACGGCGTAACGATGAATGAAACACAGGCGACAGATTGTTTATATAACACGATACTGCGAGAAGAAAACAGCTTTGCTAATGCCTACGGTATATTGCTAGCAAGTGCTGTACGTTATGAAAATAGCGGTGATACGCTGCGCGAACGATTATCTTTAGAAACGCTTATTAAGCATGCCACTGCTACAGGAAACAATGCGCTAGTCAGTCAAGATGACTCGGCCAACACACTTTTACAAACCGCCCACTACCAATTGTTTTTGCATCATACCAAACAAAAAAATCGTGTTGAGGCATTAGCTGTACTGCAAAAGCACTTTGAAACATGCGAGGCCATCACACTTAGCCAAGACAGCACTACACAAATTTTTACAGGAAACCAATTAGTCACCTACATTGCTGAAGCATTGTATGAACAGATTTCTCTGCAGTGTGACAAAAACATTCCTTTCGACCTTTCCAAAACATCCGAAGATTTTTTATCAACGGAAGAGAAAGCAAGAACACATTTCTATTTCAATTTTCTAGCGACAAATCCCAGTGACTATCAAGATAAGAGCGGAAAACTAGATATAAAGCTTCTAAATGCGCTTAATCCAATGCTCACCTTATTGCGAACAAAACCTAAGGCGAAGGATACCTCTCGGTGGCTTGACTGCTTATTTGAAACGACAACAGACACTCTCAGCAGTGAAACTAGCTGCAACTATCAGCAACTAAAAGCAGCGTATGCAGCCCACCCTATTGCAAAACTTTTACAAACAGCTGTGAACAATGTTGTTGTCGCCAAACAAGCATTAATTGCCATTGCGACAACGGATGAACCCAGCCCTAGCACTGCCAGCCCAACCCGAATCGTCTTGAA
>BQJM01000057.1 GCA_021604705.1 marine bacterium B5-7
CGATGCGACATTGTGTTTGATTGACGACGCCGGAAGGGGCTGCAGATAAGTTTTTGGCAGCACGTGCAATTTCAGGCACGCTAACGGTGGCGGTGCCCAGTTTCGTGACGGCAATACCGGCAGCGACGTTTGCTATGGTTACTGCGTTCTTGAGTGTTTCCCCAGCGGCTAATGCGGCAGCAATAGTACCAATCACCGTATCACCTGCCCCCGTCACATCGTAAACATCGCGTGCTTTTGCAGGCAAATGAAATTCAGGTTCTCTGGGTTGTACTAATGTCATGCCTTCCGAACCACGGGTAATAAGTATAGCCTCTAAGCCATGCTTGCGAATGGCTTGCAAGCCTTTTTCAACGAGTTGTTGCTCGCTTTTACATTCGCCCATGACAATTTCAAATTCTTTGAGATTGGGGGTTAACATGGTTGCACCACGATAACGTTGGAAATCTTTTCCTTTGGGATCGACAAGTAACGGTACCTTCGCTTTTTTTGCTGCTTTAACAAAAGGTTGTGGATCTTTTAGCGTGCCTTTACCGTAATCGGATAGGATGACGGCATTCACTTCTGTCAATCTTTGTTTGAATTGTTCAAGCAACTCGGCTTGATGATCTTCTGAAAAGGCTTCTTCAAAATCCAAACGAATCAGTTGTTGATGTTGGCTAATGACTCGAAGTTTAGTTATCGTAGGTTGTTTAGTAGATAATAGGTGCGAATTGATTTTTGCGGCTTGTAATTTGTGCGCGAGTTTTTCACCGGCTTCATCTTCACCACGTAAACCAATTAATTGCACTGCACCGCCTAAAGCACGAATATTCAATGCAACGTTACCTGCGCCACCGGGTCTATCATCACGTTGGTTAATCTTAACCACTGGGACAGGCGCTTCCGGTGAGATACGCGCAGTTTCCCCCGTCCATTGGCGATCTAACATGATGTCACCAATGACGAGGACTTTGCTTTCTGAAAAATTGGGAATCGTTAACATATAAATTCTATTGCCTACCTGAATGTCCAAAACCACCTTCAGCGCGTTCGGATGCGTGAAAGTCCTCAACTAATTCGAATTGTGCTTGCACGATGGGCAAAATGACCAACTGTGCAATACGATCGCCGGGTTGTACGGTAAATGCTTCTTGGCTACGATTCCAACACGAAATTTTTAATTCGCCTTGATAGTCGGAATCAATCAAACCCACCAAATTACCCAAGACAATGCCATGTTTATGGCCCAAACCTGAGCGTGGCAAGATGGTTGCCGCTAAATTGGGATTCGCAATATGAATGGCCAATCCAGTGGGAATAAGCACCGTTTCTTGGGGGTTAATCACTAATGGGGCATCGAGACAGGCACGCAAATCTAGGCCAGCAGAGCCTGGTGTAGCATAACTGGGTAGCGCGAAATCAGTGTTGACACGCTTATCGAGGATTTTTAATTGAATGGCTTGTTGCATGGGGCAGAATTATACCGAAAATAAGGTAAATTAACAGCTTTTGGCGCGTGTTAGTATTCGGGTTATAATGCGCCCCTTTGCACCATAAGCCCGAACAATGCACACCCCAAGAAAAACCTTTGCGATCATTTCACACCCAGATGCGGGTAAAACAACCTTAACTGAAAAGCTCTTGCTGTTTGGCGGCGCGATTCAGATGGCGGGTACCGTGAAAGGGCGTAAAGCCTCTAAACATGCGACATCAGATTGGATGGCGTTGGAGAAAGAGCGTGGGATTTCCGTTACGACGTCTGTTATGCAGTTTCCTTACCGCAATGTGTTGATTAATCTATTGGACACGCCAGGTCACGCAGATTTCTCAGAGGATACTTATCGTACCCTTACGGCCGTTGATTCCGCGTTAATGGTGATTGATGCGGCAAAGGGTGTAGAGGATCGCACGATTAAGTTATTGGAAGTTTGTCGTATGCGTCATACGCCAGTCTCTACATTTATCAATAAATTTGATCGTGATACACGTTCGCCGATTGAGTTACTTGATGAAATTGAATCGGTTTTAAAAATACAATGTGCACCGATTACTTGGCCGATTGGCATGGGGAAATTATTTAAAGGAATTTATCATTTGGCAGAAGATACGGTGTATCTTTGTCAGTCGGGTAAAAATGAAAAAATAGCAGAAAACGCTGTCATCAAAGGCTTAGATAACCCCGAATTAGATAGGGTCTTGGGTCCAGTGGCAGAAGAGTTGCGCGAAGAAGTTGATTTGGTACGAGGTGCTAGTCATCCTTTTGATAAAGCTGCGTATTTGCGTGGTGAGTTAACACCAGTGTTCGTGGGATCTGCGATCAACAATTTTGGTATTCAACAGTTACTAGATAATTTTGTTGATATTGCGCCGACACCTTTAGCACGGGCTGCTCAGCAGCGTGAAGTAAAACCTGAGGAAAATAAATTTTCTGGGTTTGTTTTTAAAATTCAAGCTAACATGGATCCGGCACATCGTGATCGTGTTGCGTTTTTACGGATTTGTTCTGGCACATTTAAGCAAGGCATGAAAATACGACATGTTCGTTTAGAACGGGATGTTGCGATTAATAATGCATTGACCTTTATGGCTGGCGCACGTGAAACAGCTGAAACCGCAGAGCCTGGGGATATTTTGGGTTTGCATAATCATGGAACTATACAAATTGGCGATACCTTCACGCAAGGGGAAATGCTAAATTTCATGGGTATACCGAACTTTGCACCTGAACTATTTAAGTTGGTGCGTTTGGCAGATCCACTGAAATTAAAAGCCTTACAAAAAGGATTGGTACAATTGTCTGAAGAAGGGGCGACGCAGGTATTTCGTCCTTTAGCGAATAATTATTTTATTTTGGGCGCTGTTGGTGTGTTGCAGTTTGATGTGGTTGCACATCGCTTAAAGCATGAATACAACGTGGATTGTATTTATGAATCTGTCAGTGTTGCGCAAGCTCGTTGGGTGCATTGTGATGATGAGAAGATGTTAGAGAAATTTAAGAAAAGTTGTTTTGACAACCTTGCAGTAGATGGCGGTGAGCATTTAACGTATCTTGCACCTACACGTGTGAATTTATCGCTTGCCATGGAACGTTGGCCGGATGTGACTTTTAGTGAAACCAGGGAGCATTGAACAAGCTGTCACCCCGGCGTAACTTGTCATCCCGCGCTTGACGCGGGATCTCCTGCAGCCTCTAGCTTACTTTTTAGGAACCTGATGGAGGTTCCGGCTCAAGGCCGGAATGACAGAAACAAGGATTTTTTATGACTATTTATAAACTACTGAACCCCCGAACACTCGCCGTCTTATTCCTAGGCTTCGCCTCCGGCTTACCACTGGCACTTTGCGGTGCAACGCTTCAAGCCTGGTATACCGTCAGCGGTGTTGATCTCACCACCATTGGTTTCTTAACACTTGTTGGCATGCCATATGTCTATAAATTTTTATGGGCGCCATTGCTCGACCATTTTGTTCCGCCACTATTAGATCGTCGACGTGGCTGGATTGTCTTACTGCAAATTTCCTTAATTGCTGCATTACTGGTGATGGCAAATGCCAATCCACAAGCACACCCTTGGCACATGGGTTTGCTAGCTTTAATCGTTGCGTTTCTCTCAGCGTCACAAGATACGGTTATTAATGCGTATACGACGGATGTATTAAAGCCTGAAGAGCGTGGTATTGGCGCGGCATTTACGACCTATGGTTATCGTGTTGCGATGCTGGTGTCAGGGTGGGGCGCACTGACGCTAGCTGCAAGATATGATTGGCAAATCAGTTATCGTGTGATGGCTGCATGTATGGGGATTGGCGTGCTAGCTACGTATTTCGCACCTAGATTACAAACGCCAATCGATGTTCCTAAAAAAATGTCACAAGCGTTCATCGCACCATTTAAAGCCTTCATGAAGCGTCCTGGATATTTATGGATACTGTGTTTTATTGTGTTATATAAACTAGGCGATGCTTTTACTTTAAGTTTAAGCACAACTTTTTTAATTCGTGGGCTGCACTTTACGTTAGAACAAGTCGGTCTCATCAATAAGTTGATGGCAATGCTGGGAAGTATTCTAGGTGTATTGCTGGGTGGTATTGTTCTATCTCGTTGGACCATTATGCGTGGTTTATGGTGGTTCGGTTGGGCGCAAGCGATCACCAATTTACTTTTTGCTGCCATGGCAATGGTGGGTCATCAATTCTGGTTTGCTGGCGGCTGTATTTTTCTGGAAAATTTGTGTGGCGGCATGGGAACCGCAGCATTTGTTGCCTATCTCATGAGCCTATGTGATAAGCGTTTTACGGCAACACAGTTTGCTTTGCTCTCAGCTTTATCTGCAGTTGGCCGTACTTTCGTCGGGCCCGCTGCGGCTGCGTTAGTTAACCATTACGACTGGACGATTTTCTATACCCTGACTTTCTTCTTCGCGCTGCCTGGGATGGCAATGCTGTGGTGGTTGAAAGTAAAAGCCGTTCCTTAACTGTCCAAGATATTAAAAGTATCTATTTTAACCTCGTTGGCTTGCCCAACTTGATTTCTCTTGATATACCCTGAGAAAATACCGCTATATCTCAGGTTATAACCTGAGATGTTGTTCGCTATAATTAAAATCAAGGGTGCTTTACTGCCGCAAGGTTGCCCAACAAACAAGCAAGCCGCCACTTATTCCTATTGTTGGCAAACGATTGGGGTGTGCAATGCCCCACGCTGCTTGTCTGCCGATGGTTCTGCCGACGAGCGTACACAACAAAAAATCCCTTTTATTTTATAGTGACCCCGTCCGTTAGTGATGTGCCTACACTAAAGTGGACAGATAACTTAAACTATATCTGACCAGGAGGTAAGCACCATGAGCAAGAGACAGGTAAAAAACTACACAGAGGAATTTAAGCGTTCCTCAGCAAATATTGCATCGGAATCAACACAACCCATCAAATTAACAGCCCAAGACCTTGGGGTTAATCCCAAAACCTGATATTGCTGAGGTAAAGCGAATGCTCATCAGTCGGCACGAGGCGCACCTCTCACCTATGGCTGCTGCGTCTACGACTGATACTAAAAAAAGGAGAGAGAGTGAAGAGGATCAATCTGCGGCAGAGGCGCTGCCTGCAAAAAAAACATGTGGTCCATGATTTAACATTCTTCTTCGTACCGCTGATGATGGGTATGTATCCGTAAAAACACGGTGTTTTTACGCCTGACATTGTGCCGCCAGGCAGAATCCGATAGCATGGT
>BQJM01000058.1 GCA_021604705.1 marine bacterium B5-7
CGGGTACTACTTATGACATCAGCTATAGTGGTGCCGGCAACCTGGTTGCTCAGCAACAAATAGGATTCGAAGTAACCTCTATCTTGCCAAAGCAGATTGATGGCTCAGAACAGTACTCACTAAACGGCACACCAAATAACACGCAAGTAAGCTATTCTTTTTTACCCGAAGGCTTAACGGAAAATCAACAATATGCAAAACTTGCCACTGCACCGGGTTGTTTAATTCGTTTTGGCTTTAATCCAGATGCACAGCCCAACACGAAAGAAAAATGGCGTGTCTCCGTGCAACCCATGCAAGGCGGAACCTGTTCCATCGCTAAAGATGGCAGCATCGATATGAGTTAACAATGATTACCCATGTCTCTTACTTGCATTATCCTAGAATCCTCAGTTGGATCACGCCATGGACGCGACCAACTAAGGATTCTAGGATTTAAAAAGGCGCCATCGGCGCCTTTTTTTATGTGGAACTTACAGAAAAATGTTAAAAAATGACTCCTTGGGATGCTCAGATTCGAACTTCCATTGGCGATGGAGACACTTAATGTTTCCCTAAGCTTTCTCTGATAGGATGCTCCCATCGGTCATTATGGCCATTTATTTTCAATTCAAATAGGAACCTTAATATGAAAAAATTACTTTGCACCACATGCTTGGTTACCGCTGTATTCGCGAGCACAGCGCTTGCGGATATGCCCGTTAACACAGGTGGTACAGGCACTGTTAATGTTTTCAATAGCGCTTCCACCGTTATTGCCGAACTTCATGATCAACCACTTGCTTGTGCCACATTCCCTAGAAGCATTCAACAAGGTCAGTCGTTCACATATAGTGTCACCCCAAATTGTACCGCACCTCTTTTCAGAGCAAGGTATCAAGTCTATAAAAGTGAATCTGATTATGCACAGCATAAAACACCAGATGCAGTCTGTATCATTGAATTCACACGTAGTAACGATGGGAAAATGTGGATCATTAACAATGACATAGAAACAGGCCCCGGCGCTTACTGTGCTATCGATGGTAATAACATCCACATCATGGACCAAGCCGCACCAGCTGGTTCTTAAGCCTGATGCACCGGCATTGAAAAAGGGAGAAGCAGATACATTCTTCCTTTAAAAAAGGCGCCATCGGCGCCTTTTTTTATGCGGATACGGCGTGATAAAAATCAAAGGTTGCGGCTAAACCTTGCTTGAAGTCCGTGAGCGGAACCCAACCCAATTCGTCTTGTAATTTTCGTGCATCAATCGCATAACGCCAATCGTGACCGGGGCGGTCTTTCACAAAACTAAGCAGTTCGTGCGTCGACACCGCCGGCTGTAATCGTTCATCTACCAAGTCACAAATGTGCTTCACGACTTGTAGATTCGTCAACTCATTATTACCACCGATATTGTACACCTCGCCAATTTGACCCTTTTCCAAAATAACACGTATCGCATCGCAATGATCGACCACATACAACCAATCCCGAATGTTGGAACCATCCCCATAAATCGGAATCGCTTGGTGTTCCAAGCAAGCACGTATCACAGTCGGAATCAACTTTTCAGGGTGTTGCTGCGGACCATAGTTATTGGAACAATTCGACGTCGTTACTGGCAAACCATAGGTATGATAGTACGATCGGACTAAATGATCGGAACCCGCCTTAGAGGCAGAGTACGGGGAGTTGGGTTCATAACGCGTTAGCTCAGTAAAAGCCGGATCAGTTTTTTCTAATGTGCCATACACTTCATCGGTGGAAATATGATGAAAGCGGCATTGTGTTGCATCCCAGTGATTATCTTGCAACCACACCAGACGAGCCGCTTCTAACAATTGAAACGTCCCCACCACATTGGTTTGCACAAAGGCTTCCGGTCCTGAAATAGAACGATCCACATGACTTTCTGCTGCAAAATGCACGATGGTATCAATCTGATAATCACGCAGTAATTTTTTTACTAATGCACCATCACAAATATCACCGTGTACAAAATGATGACGCTTTTCCTCAGGCAAATGATCTTTATTACCCGCATACGTCAGCGCATCAAGATTCACGATGGTACAATCCGCATCATGGTGCAGCATGTATTGCACGAAGTGACAGCCGATAAAACCTGCACCGCCAGTCACTAAAATATGTTTGGGTTGGTATGACATCGTGTGACTCGAAATAAATAATTTGTAGAATTATATGATAGTGATTGGCATTTGTCATTCCGCACTTGATGCGGAATCTCCTGGCAGCTCTGCGGCAGTAGAAGGAGATCCCGGCTCAAGGCCGGGATGACCGGCTCCAGTGTCACCCCGGGCTTGACCCGGGGTCCCCTACTAATACGGCACAATGAACTATATTAGTCTGTTTAAGTAACGTGGTAAGAGATCCCGGATATTTTCCTTCGTAAAATTCCGGGATGACAAAATTAGCCCTGCGGTACTAAATGGAGACCCCGCATCAAGTGCGGGGTGACAGTAGTAGTCGAGATAACAGTTGGTACCCTAAGGTGACAGCCGTGTAGATAGCATGTGACACAAAAACTTATCCAAGCCTTTGGACCAATCCGGCTGCGCAATATCAAATTGTTTTTTGATCTTATCGCAATTTAACACAGCATATGCTGGCCGTGGTGCTTTGGCACCATAAGCTTCTGTCGTAATCGCCTCAATATGCTGTGTAACAACCGGTTGATGTACTTTTACTTTTTCTAAAATCGCTTCAGCAAACTGCGCCCAAGAAAGTGGGTTCGCGCTAGCATAATGATAAACACCCCAAGCAGATCTCTGCGGAAGCAATGCAATTAATTGCGCGATGGCACCGGCAATATCATCCGCATAGGTGGGACAGGTGATTTGATCAGCCACAACACGTACGGTCTCATGCTGCTGAAAGAGCTGCAACATCGCCTTTACAAAATTTTGGCCAGGATGAGCAAAGACACCAGAAAGCCGAAGAATAATGTGTTTGTCCCAAGTGCGCTGTACCCACTGCTCCCCTTCGTATTTTGATTTCCCGTAAGCGCTTAAAGGATGTGGCTGTTCTGTTTCTGTGAGGGCACATCGTATTTGTCCATCAAACACATAATCCGTCGACAAATGAATGAGAGGCACATCTAACGCCGCACACACGCTAGCAACATGCTGCGCTGCGTGTGCATTCAATAAATTTGCTTGCGTCGCCTCATCTTCGGCACGATCAACTGCGGTGTAAGCTGCTGCATTAATCACAACATCAGGTTGAATTTTTTCAAGCACCGCACGGATTTGATCCGCTTGTGTCACATCCGCTACATCACGTCCCAGTGTATGACAAATAAAGTTGGGCGATAGCACACGCTGTAAAGCATGGCCCATTTGCCCAAATCCACCTAACACACACACGGTTGTCATGCTAGATACCTCGGTAATAAATCAGGATCAATATCACGCAGCGGCGGATGCACACGATCTTTGTCTGAAACAATGTATGGCACATCTGGCCAGGGTAGCGCTAAATCCGGATCATCAAACCGGATACCCATTTCTGTTTCAGGATGATAGTAGTCACTACATTTATAAATAAAATCTGCTGTTTCTGATAACACGCAAAATCCGTGCGCAAAACCTTCCGGGATAAATAATTGATGATGGTTCTCATCACTCAGCTCAGCCGCAACGTGTTGCCCAAAGGTGGGGGATCCCACGCGCACATCTAGGGCAATATCTAGTACACACCCTTGCGTAACAAACACCATCTTAGCTTGTGGAAATGGCGATTGTACATGCATACCACGTATCGCACCGCGCGTTGAGTGAGAAAAATTATCCTGAACGAAATTCACGCCCAACGAATTTTCTCGATAATTTTCTAAAAAGTATCCTCGAGAATCGGGAAACACCCGTGGCACCAGTAGTTTCACACCCGGAATAGAGGTCTCTTGAATATCCATATTTTACACGCCCACCAACTGCTTATCTTTTAATAACTGCATGAGCTTCACACCATAGCCACTTTTCATTAAAGGCTGTGCGAGCTTTTCAAGTTGCACATCGTCAATAAAACCTTGTTGCCAAGCGGTTTGCTCTGGTGAGCCGACAATCATTCCCTGACGATGCTCCAAGGTTTGGATAAAATTCCCCGCACCAATCAAGGAATCCATCGTGCCCGTATCTAACCATGCGACACCACGCTCGAAACGTTCGACTTTTAACTGTTTTTGTTGCAAATAGATGCGGGACACATCCGTAATTTCCAGCTCCCCTCGCGCAGAAGGTTTTAATTGTTTAGCAATCGAAATAACTTGATTGTCGTAAAGATACAAGCCGGTCACCGCAAACGGTGATGGTGCTTTCGCGGGTTTTTCCAGGATATCATTCACGTTTCCTGCTTCATCAAATGCTAATACCCCGTAGCGTTCAGGATCGGACACCTGATACGTGAACACCGTTGCATGTTGATGCTGCGTAACAGCACGAGAGAGTAGTTCGCCAACGCCTTCTCCATGAATTAAGTTATCCCCCAGCATTAAACATACCGAATCATCGCCAATAAATGACTCCGCAATTAAAAAGGCTTGTGCAATCCCGGCTGGTTTTTCTTGCGTCGCAAATTGAAGATTAATCCCCCACTGCGATCCATCGCCGAGTAAGGCTTTAAATTGCCCCAGCTCATGTGGTGTTGTTATGACTAAAATCTCGCTTAACCCTGCAGACATTAAGGTCGACAAAGGATAATAAACTAATGGCTTGTTATAAATAGGTAGTAATTGCTTGCTCACGACACTGGTCATAGGATACAAGCGCGT
>BQJM01000059.1 GCA_021604705.1 marine bacterium B5-7
CCTTTCGCATGCGCTTGCACATGCTCAGTATCGTCGGTTTTAGTGAAGGTTAGAACAATCTGAGCGTTTGGTGCCGCTTGCTTAGCCTGATTGTAGAAGTACCGGTAACTCGCAATCGCTTCAGCCATTCCTTCCGTTGCATCCACCGCCACAAGAACAATACTTGCTCCGCGATAATACGCTGCCGCTAGGGAAAAATATCTTTCCCGCCCCGATGTGTCCCACCATTGCACACGAACAAACTTGTCGTTTTCTGGCAGATCTTTAAAGAAAAACTTAGTGCCAATAGTCTGATCATATTCTTGAGGATACGTACCATCTTTCACCCTATTTGTGAGCGCTGTTTTACCGATATTAGGGTTACCGACGATGATAGCTTTGAGTCGTCGAGATATATTTTCTGATAAAGACATCTACAGGACCTCCGAGTTGAATATTCCAACCACCTTACGCCAACGTGAGTAAAATCACAACAGTTTTATTGGGTTTTCAGGGTCAATCGATAGCTTGCTGCTGCAGATACTCTCGCATCAGTTGCCGTGTGCGCAGCGGCTTGGGGCCCAGAATGGCCGATAGGGCTAATTGTAATAAGCGTTTACTCATTTGTAATTGTGTTTCATCCGTGAATTCGCCCTTCGCCAAGGCCAATAAAGTATTACCTTTTAGGCAAAGGCCTCGATCATTCTCTGAGGTTGCTACTGGACCCGAGGAAAATTCATAACGATAGGTTTGATCGGGTTGCACTGGCTCTTCTGTCTCTGCCGTCGTCGTTAAACGTAAGCCATACCCCAGCGCTTGCAGTAAGTCACGTTCAAAAATACGCAGCGCGCTCATATCACCGGGCACCTGACTCATCGTTTGCAACGTTTGTTCATACCGTTGAAAACATCCCGGCATCGCTTCTAGTGGATGTAACAGGCGCGTGAGCAATTCATTTAAATAAAAACCCACCAGCGTGAAATACGTATTGAATTGGCACGGAGGCCCCGCGGGTTCGACTTCACGCAAGGTGACCAATTCGCGCTGTCCACGCCAATGAATAATTAAAGGGGAAAATGGTTGTAACAAACCTTTGTTCGAGGAACGTTTGCTGCGAGCACCCTTGGCAACCACACGAAAGCAACCATGATCTGCCGTAAACACATCGACCAACATGCTAGTATCTCGATACGGCCGCGTATGCAGCACATAAGCGCGATCAGAGAGTATGTTCAATGAATCCATGCTGCTTCACCAAGGCATCGATACCTTGTAAGGATTTCAGTAACTCAAGCATTTTATCTAACGCCCAACAATTAGGGCCATCGCTTAAAGCATTATCCGGATCAGGATGTGTTTCCATGAAAAGACCGCTAATACCCGCAGCAACCGCCGCACGTGCTAAGACCGGCACAAATTCACGTTGACCACCCGATTGTTTGCCCTGCCCGCCCGGCAATTGCACAGAATGCGTGGCATCGAATACCACGGGACAATCGGTATTACGCATCACAGACAAGGAACGCATGTCACTGACAAGATTGTTATACCCAAAACTCGCACCACGTTCACACACCATGATTTGTTCATTGCCCGTGGCTTTGGCTTTCGCGACCACGTGCTCCATATCCCACGGCGCAAGAAATTGTCCTTTCTTAATGTTGACGGGAATGTTACATGCCGCAACGCGCTGAATGTAATTGGTTTGTCTGCAAAGGAACGCCGGCGTTTGCATCACATCCACCACATCCGCTACTTCGTCTAAGGGCGTATCTTCATGGACATCCGTTAACACAGGCACGCCAATTTGCGCTTTCACTTTGGCTAAAATTTCTAAACCTTTGGCAATCCCCGGTCCACGAAAGCTATCGTGCGAAGAACGATTGGCTTTATCGAAGGAGGATTTATAGATGAAGGGCACGCCCAATTCATCCGTCATTTTTTTCAGCGCTTCTGCTGACGACAATGCCAATGCTTCGCTTTCAATCACGCAAGGTCCTGCGATAAGAAAAAACGGTTGGTCAATGCCGACGGTATAGTTACATAATTTCATTTTATAGCCTTAAGTCCCTTATACAGATCATCTACCTGGTCTACCGTTGTTGTCGATGGCACGATGCCAGCGACGACTTGGTCTAAAATATTTAACTTCGCATTGCTAAGCTCGAGCACATACTTATCAGAGTCAACAGTGGGTCCGAAACTCAACGGTGGTTCCTGAATCAACGTATGACCAGCTTGTCTGTCTCCTCCACCTAAGTGCAGCAGAATTTGCGCGGTACGCTGTATCACCATCTGATGTGTCAACAGTTTCTGTGGAGGCTCGCGTTCTGCATTCTCTGCATCAGTTACCCAATCATAGTCGCTATGCTGATGCGTGTAACCCTGGATATTATCCCGTAACGCTGTAATTTCTTCTTCCGTTAAGACATCGTATCTATACTCAGGCTCCTGTAACGGTAAAGACTCAAACTCTTCAGACGCTGTTGCCCATGCCCATGCTTTACGTGGTAAAACGCTCAAAATATCCAGCACAATTTCAGCCACTTTCAAGGGCATATGGATGACATTTGAAATAAAATAAAGCGTAAAAGCAGGCACAACACCTAAGTAATTATCTCTAAAACTAGGCGCCTTTTTATCTGGTGGCGAAAGCTTAAACGCATCAATACAGTCATTAAGCACTGCGGCAGGTAATACTGCCTTCAATACGAAACGAAGTATGCCAGAAACCACGGAGAATAGTTTATCAAGCCAGCCTCGTTTTGCGATCTCAGGCAATCCCACACCCAGCAGCAAACCAACCACACCAGAAGCCATGGTAAGTTTAATCAGAAAAGCTGCGGTAATGGGAACCCAAGGCCCCAGCACCGTGGTAAAAACAAACATAAAGCCTAAGCTCGCGCCGATCACTAGCGATAGAGCCAGACCAATACCAGTTTTCCAGCTACGGCGTTTTGCTGTATCAGTGGGCTGAAAAAGTTGGTGCACGGTCGCGCTGACGTCTCTGAGAGAACGCATGGAGTCCAGCCAATTCGGCGTCATATGAGAAAAATAGAAAAAATTATTGTATTTGTTGTCCGACATCCTGAAATCCTTCTCCGACTAAAAAACTGACTTACTTTTTAACACATTGAGAAAGAAAAGTCCAGCGAAAACCAGATAAAGCGCCCTTACTGAGGTGACAGGGCCCCTTATTGCGGTGCTGATAGTGCCCTTAATCCCTCGTAGATCGTATTTACGTCAGCATTCGTTGTTTCTGGTGGTACGATGCCAGAGAGCACTTGTGAAAACACGGCTCGCATATCATCCGTAAGGCTCTCATCATACACTGTCAGCTCGGCATTATCCTGGATACTGAAGGGTGGCCTGACTATCAGAGTATGCTCAGAAGAGATACTGCTGAAATGTTGCAGTATATCTAAGGTGCGCTGAGCAGCCACGGGCACTGAAATCAACGGGACTCTTTCAAGCTGATCCTCAGCGGGAAGATCCTCGTATGGAGGAGCATAAGAATAACGCTCGTCCTTATAAGGATAATCCTGGTAAAATTTACTTCGCTCTCTATTTTCCTCCTGAGTTAATTCCAGGGGTCCGTGGGAAGAAACACGCGGCTTAGATACCACCGCACTGGTAGGTTTAGCTCCTCCGCTGGTACCTTTTCGCCATGCATGTATTTTTCTCGGCACCATCGTCAACAAATCCAGTACCAATTCAACTGGTTTTAGGTGCCAGTAAATTGTCTTTGCAATCACCCAAAGGGTGGCAGCAGGCAGCGCGCCTAGCCACTTGTCTTTAAAACTAAATCCCTTTTTTGGGGAAAGCCCTAAGCCCGGGCTGGGCGGCACCAACTTATCAAGCCAACCCCATTTTGCTGCGGCAGGAAATAAGCCAGCCAGCACGACACCAAACACAGCTGAAGCAATAGATAACTTAATCACTAAGGCTGCTGGGATCATAATCCCATTACCCACGACCGAGCCTAAAATCAGTAAAAAGCCCGCAACAAGCCCAAGCGCAGCAAACAAAAGAACTGCTAGTACGGCCTTCCAAACAGAGATTTTTTTAGCATCAGCTGGACGAAAAAACTGATGCATTTTGACCGTCATTTTTTGGAATGATCCGATGGACTTCAGCCAGTTCGGCGTCATCCTCGTAAAGTAAAACCAATTGCTGTAATGATTATTTGACATGGTGTAGTGCTCAACTAGCTTGTAACAACTGAGCTACTTTTTAACACATTAGGGTGGGGAAGTCTATGATTGTGGCCCCGAGCATCTGTCACCCCGTCTAGTACAGCGGTGTTAGTAGGAGATCCCGCATCAAGTGCGGGATGACAAAGAATAAAGTTCAATCATAAAAGATGGTAAAGGCATCGACGGCTTCACGCGCAGTACGATACTGATTAACAGGATCATCCGGATCGGCATACCCCATCGCGACCCCGCACATCACCAACCAATCATCACCAATATTCAATGCATCACGAATCAAATCCGGAAACTTCGCCCAAGACGCTTGCGCACAGGTTTCTAAACCATGGCCACGTGCGGCTAACAGGATGTTTTGTGTAAACATCCCCATATCAATCCAACTACCAATATGAGACATCGCTTTCGGC
>BQJM01000060.1 GCA_021604705.1 marine bacterium B5-7
CTTGAGTTTCATCATTTTTCCGTTTATATTAGGAGTCTGTTCCCAGATAAACGGAGGTATGGGGTATGCTTAAACGTACATTAGCAAAAACCATACAAGAGGCTAGTCAGCACTTCCCTGTGTTGTTGCTCAGCGGGCCACGCCAAATTGGGAAAACAACCTTATTAGAGATGTGTGCCGAGGATAAGCGTCATTACGTGACCTTAGATGACTTTCAGGCGCGTTCTTTGGCACAAACAGATCCCGCTCTGTTTCTGCAGGCACACCCTGCGCCTGTTATTATCGATGAAGTGCAGTATGCCCCTGCATTACTGAGTGCGATTAAGATGCTGGTTGATAAAGAAAAAGTACCAGGTATGTTTTGGTTGACAGGATCTCAAAAATTTCACTTGATGCGTGGCGTGACAGAAAGTTTGGCCGGGCGGGTTGCTATCATTGATATGCTTGGATTATCTCAGGCAGAAATTGATGGCCGATCTGAAAAATTACCGCCATTCTTACCGACGAGTGATTGGATTCAACAAGCGAAACGTTATTCAGGTAATACCAAATTATTACATGATGTTTACAAACAAATTTGGTTGGGCGCGTATCCTAAGTTGCATCAAGATCCCCTCATGTCGCGCGAGATGTTCTACCATTCTTATGTTCAGACCTATATACAGCGCGATGTGAAAGACATTCTAAATATAACGGATCAAGTGACATTTATGCGTTTCTTGCGTGCCACAGCCGTGCGAACAGGCCAGTTACTGAATTATTCTGATTTGGCACGAGATGTTGATATCGATCATAAGACAGCTAAAGCATGGCTTTCTGTGCTAGAAACAGCAGGCTTAGTTTATTTGTTGCAGCCTTATCATCGAAATGTAAATAAGCGTTTATTGAAAACACCTAAAATTTATTTTCTCGACACAGGCTTATGTGCCTACCTAACGCAGTGGCCGACAGCGGAATCATTAGAAATGGGCCCAATGAATGGCGCTATATTGGAGACCTATTTGTTCTCAGAAATACTAAAAAGCTACTGGCACCATGGTCTAGAGGCCCCCTTCTATTATTATCGTGACATTGACCAACAAGAAGTGGATTTGGTGATTGAAACAGGGGAAGCATTGTATCCTGTTGAATTTAAGAAAACGGCGTCACCGGGAAAATCCGCATGCAAAAATTTTCATGCGCTCAAAAAATTGGGTAAGCCGATTGGAGAGGGAGCGGTTGTTTGTTTTGTGGAAAGAGATACGCTGATTACACAGGATGTCCACGCAATACCCGTTGGTTTTATTTAACCTAGAAACCCCAGCTGCCGCCAGGCTTCGAAGAGAATAATAGAAACGCTGTTACAGAGATTGATGCTGCGGATGTTTTCTTTCATGGGAATGTACACACTGTGATTGGTATTAGATACCATGTCAGCTGTTAGGCCCCGTGTCTCCGGGCCAAATAATAAGGTGTCATCTTGCTGGAATTCGAAATCGGCGTAACAGGTAGTCGCCCCGGTTTCACATGCGATTAAACGACCTGGTAATTGTGCTTTGAACGCATCGTAATCTTTGTGCTCTATAACGCGTGTCCACTCATGATAGTCTAGGCCGGCACGGCGCAAGCGCTTTTCATCAAGCTCAAAACCTAATGGGTGAATGAGATGTAGTGTGGCGCCACTATTCGCACACAGACGAATTAAATTGCCTGTGTTAGGGGGAATTTCAGGTTGGTATAAAGCAACATTTAGCATTTAGTGTTTGGGTTTAACCGGTGCTTTCTGCACGGGCTCAGGATCCCCGCCCTCATCAATCCAGCTATCATCACCATGATCGATATTCTCTTCGATTAAGAAATTGCGTCGTTGTAAGTAGGCATTCTTCTCAAAGACATAAGGATCAAAGGCAGCATTTTTACGGACACCTTCAAAACCTAGAAAGCTTGCACGATAGCTAATGGCATCGGCAACGATTAAGGCCCAGACGGCACGCGCTGGTTTGATATGCGGGTATACGGTAAACAAATAATAGTTAGGTAAAATGGCGAGTGCATCGCGGAAAGTGCTTGGGCCTAAAATAGGGATGACAAAATAACGTGATTTTTTCCAGCCCCACGTTGCAAAGGTTAATCCCAAGTCTTCTTTATGTGGTGGCAAACCCATATGTTCAGCAACATCAAAGAGACCACCAACACCCAGCGTGCTGTTAACGGCTAAGCGCCAAGTATCGGAGAGCGCTTGTTTAGGATCAGCCTGCAATACATCGTTAATAATGGTAGGTATTTGTGCCACATTGGCAAAAAAGTTAGAGACACCTTTTTGAATTGGGTAAGGTGTAACCGCATTGTAAGCTTTGGCTGCTGGTTTGAAGAGCATCGCATCAAAGCCCTGATTAAATCCATACACGTTGCGATTGTAATAATTGAGCAAATTGAAAGAAGGTTGGACCTTCTTCTCAGGGTTTACGGTGGTTTGTGCTGCGAAAGTCGTTTGCGAAAGTGCAATACTTAAGCAAGTTGCGATAAAGTATGAGGTGATTCTGTATAGCATAAATTCAACTTGCCTGATAAGTAAACAAAAATAAAAAAACTTAAGAAAAATGAGCTTCCTTAATATTTCCTTAAGTTTACCTTGTTAAGCTCCCAAATGACAAGAATAAAAATATTTCGTGTGGTGGGGTTGTAATATAACTATAACTATAGGTAACCCTGAGAGCAAAATAAAAATGTCGTCACAGCGCAATTCCACTGCACACCATTCTTACTCTGCTTAGCAGAGTAAGCTATTTTTCATCAGACTTAGTCTTCTTTCTGACGCGATGCACGCTTGCGGTCGGTTTCTTTTAGCATGCGTTTGCGTAAACGAATGTGGTCAGGTGTGACTTCAACCAGCTCATCATCTTGAATGAATTCCAGTGCTTGTTCCAGCGACATTTGAATCGGTGGTGTTAACACAATATTTTCATCAGTCCCTGATGCGCGAACGTTCGTTAGCTGTTTAGGTTTAATCGCATTGACCACGAGATCATTATCGCGTGAATGTAGGCCAACGAGCATACCCTCATAAACTTCGTATTGTGGACCAATAAATAATTTTCCACGTTCTTGTAAATTAAATAATGAGAAACCGGTTGATTTACCTAGACCATTAGAAATCATCACGCCATTTTTACGAGATGAAATTTGTCCCTTGAAAGCAGGCCCGTAATGATCAAACACGTGGTATAACAAGCCGGTACCGGATGTTTTAGTGAGGAACTCGGTATGAAAACCAATTAAACCACGTGTAGGGACAACATAGTCTAAACGGACACGCCCTTTACCATCTGGGATCATGTCTTTCAGTTCACCTTTACGTGTGCCGAGCGCTTCCATGACATCGCCTTGACTGTTTTCTTCAACATCGAGGGTGACGCGTTCGTAGGGTTCGTGTTTGACGCCATCGACTTCTTTGAAAATAACTTGTGGACGTGAAACGGCTAACTCGTAACCTTCGCGACGCATTGTTTCTATTAAGATTGATAAATGTAATTCACCACGACCTGCGACTTGGAATTTGTCAGGGTGTGCCGTGTCCAGTACGCGTAAGGCAACGTTATAAATTAATTCTTTATCCAGGCGCTCACGGATTTGTCGGCTTGTTAAGTATTTACCGCTTTTACCGGAGAAAGGAGAGTCATTCACCTGGAAAGTCATGCTAACGGTAGGTTCGTCTACGCTAAGCGCAGGCAAGGCTTCAACGTGGTTTTGATCACATAGCGTGTCCGACACTTGGAGTTTTTCAACGCCGCTGAGTGCAATGATATTACCCGCAACGGCTTCGTCGACTAATTGTCGCTCTAGGCCCATGTGCTCCATGACTTGTAAAATACGGCCTTGTCGTTTGTTGCCATCACGATCGATAACAGCAACAGGTAAGTTTGTTTTAGCCTTTCCGCGCGTGATACGACCAATACCAATGGCGCCAACATAATTAGAGTAATCCAATACACTAATTTGCATTTGGAAAGGAGCATCAGCGTCGACTTTGGGTTCTGGCACATGCTTCACGATGGCTTCTAGCAATACTTGCATGTTGTCGGGGCGATCATCAGGGTTGTCTGCTGCAAAGCCTTGTAATGCAGAAGCATAGTAAATTGGGAAATCGAGTTGTTCGTCGTTAGCACCAAGACGATCGAAGAGGTCAAAGACTTGATCAATCACCCAGTCAGGTCTCGCACTATCACGATCGATTTTGTTGATGACGACAATGGGGTTTAAGCCAGCAGCAAAAGCTTTCTGTGTTACGAAGCGTGTTTGTGGCATAGGACCTTCGACGGCATCGACTAATAGCAACACGGAATCCACCATAGAGAGTACTCGCTCGACTTCGCCACCAAAGTCAGCATGCCCGGGGGTGTCCACAATATTGATATGGTAATCCTGCCAATGGATCGCCGTGGTTTTCGCCGTAATGGTAATACCACGTTCGCGTTCGAGGTCGTTGGAGTCCATCACGCGATCAACTTTAGG
>BQJM01000061.1 GCA_021604705.1 marine bacterium B5-7
TTGACTTGACGTTCGCCTTTGTTTTCTGACACCAAGCGATCGGCAATAGCATCGAAAGCTTGTTGAAAATCTAAGCCATTAAATTCACCCGAGTTGATTAACTTGGCTTTTTCAAAATAACCAGCCTTCTCATAATCCCAAGGTTCGGGTGTTTCCAGTACGGGTATCAATGGTAATTTGTATTTCTGTGTGAACTCATAGTCACGTTCATCATGCGCGGGAACTGCCATCACAACACCGGTGCCGTATTCCATTAAAACATAGTTAGCAATCCAAACAGGAATGGGTTCGCCGGTTAATGGATGCGTTGCCTTGATGCCAGTATCCACCCCTTTCTTTTCTTGCGTGGCAATGGCGGCTTCAGAGGTTTGTCCTTTTTTGCATTCGTCTAAAAATGCTTGTGCCGCCGCATTGTCTTTTGCGACAGCTAGTGCAATGGGATGCTGCGGTGCAATACACAGATAAGTCACACCCATCAATGTATCGGGGCGGGTTGTGTATGCACTGACAGCTTCAAAGCCTTCAATATCAAAACGAATGTTAATCCCTTCTGAGCGTCCAATCCAATTACGTTGCATTGTGCGAACAGCATCAGGCCAACCGTCAAGTTTGTCGATGTCGTTTAATAGTTCATCGGCATAATCTGTGATTTTTAAAAACCACTGTGAAATTTCTCGGCGCTCTACCGGTGCGCCGGAGCGCCAACCGCAGCCATCGACGACTTGTTCATTCGCTAAAACGGTTTGATCAACTGGATCCCAATTCACCATGGACTTTTTGCGATAAGCTAAACCTTTTTCCATCATGCGGGTGAATAACCATTGTTCCCAACGATAGTAATCAGGTTCGCAAGTTGCAAATTCGCGTGACCAATCGTAGGCATAGCCCAACCGTTGTAACTGTTCTTTCATTTGCGCAATGTTTTGATGTGTCCATTTACCTGGCGCAGTCTTGTTTTTGATTGCAGCGTTTTCAGCGGGCAAACCAAAGGCATCCCAGCCCATAGGTTGTAAGACATTCTTGCCTAGCATACGTTGATGACGGGTTAGCGTGTCGCCCAGCGTATAGTTGCGCACGTGGCCCATGTGCAGCTGACCACTAGGGTAGGGCAGCATGCAAAGGCTGTAAAATTTGGTTTTGTCGCTGTTTTCATTCACCTGGAAGGTGTTGTTTTCAGTCCACTCCGCTTGTAGGGCGGTTTCGATGGGCTGCGGGTTGTATTCGTTGTCCATAATCCTAGAAACCTCAGTTGAGCACGACCGATGAGTGTAACATATTGATTTAGATGGCGTAATAAAAATTTTCGTGATCACCTTGTTGGTGATGAGAATAATTTTTATATAGTCAGATGAATCAAGATGTTATGCTCAACGACGTGAGTCAACTGAGGTTTTTAGGATAACGCCTATTTGCCGTGGTTGAAGAGGATAGAGGGGTATTCTATCTTTTAGTAGGTCGCGGGTCGAGATGGGTTTTTTTTGTTCAGGTTGGCGCATAAGGTTATGTGACACAATATTGTGTTACATATTTTTATGTTGCATCTAGCCATGCCAATGCTAATGGAAGTGGATAAACAGGCGTGCCTTGAATGTCACGGATGGTATTGGTTTTCGCAAAAATTTTTCCGTTTGGATATTTTAATACTTGCGTTAAATCTTTGGAACGGATTTGCGAGGTCCACTTGATTTCAATGGGCCAGAAAGTGTCGTTATCCACATAAGCAATGTCAACCTCACCTTTTGCTTTAATATAATACGTCGGGTAGTAACGACGATAATGAGAGATGGCAACCGCTTCTACCAATGTGGCACAAGTTTCTGGATCGGTGATAGTCGGTTTGATTTGTTTGGTAAACGGATCATCGTTGTTTTTTAGCCATGCGTGTACAGCATGATGGATAAAGGGATCGTTAAACAGTATTTTTTTTCTTTTCTTCGGTGCGGGTAACAACTTATCTTCCAAGATGGCTTGCTGAATTGTAATTGCATCCATGGAGCTAAGTAATTGCATATAATCCGAAACGGTTTGTGTGTGATCAATCGATAGTTCTTTAAGGAGATTATCCCAAGAAATTTGAGAGCCCTGATACTTTAAGGTTGCTTGTAGTAACTCCATCAGGAACGTTTCATTTTTCTTGCGTTTTAAAAAATCGCCGCGTATCCAGTCGGCATAAGTTGTTAGTGTTGCCTTTGATATGGTCTGGTTGGCAGCATGATCATTAATCGCTGTCATAAAACCGCCATGTACTAAATAATTTTCGAAAGCGCTGTTTATTGGTATTAGCATCTCTTGAGAAAATTTTTCATCAGGAATATGAATTTTTTTCAGTATTAAATATTCACGAAATGACAAGGGGTAATAATGAAAATCAACTACATCAGCCATGCCACGCCTACCAGGAAAACGCTTGCGTGCATCTTGCATGAGTACTAAATCAGAACCTGTGAGGACGATGATGACTTGTTCAAATTCACCGAGATCGGCTAAGTATTTAATGGTTTTATCCCAATCGTCGATGTAGGTGATTTCATCGATGATTAAAAACTTCAGTTGATCTCGTGGCATCTCTGAGAGTTGATTTTGAACCAGGTTATAGAGGTGATGATAGTCACGAATTAACTCACCAGAAAAAAAAGCAATGGCTTCAGGGCATGTGCCTTCTTTTAGCAATTGTTCAATCCATTGTTTTAGCAAGGTGGATTTACCGACTTGCCTGCCGCCACCGAGGGTATAAATGCCGGGTATCTTTCGTGGCAGTTTTTTAAGTAAATCAGAATGAAAAATATAAGGCTGGCGGTATAAGCGCTTCAGATGGGGATCCAATGAGGCGTACTGCTTGGCATCCTCCAGGTGAGTATTGTTGGGTGTAAATTGATTGTCCATGGACTAAGTATAGCCAAAGTGATGAATTTACTCAATGACCAATGAGTAAATTTACTCACTAGACAATGAGTAAATTTGCAATTGAGAGATAAGTAACTGATTTTGTTAGGGTTATTTTGATTTCAGTCGGGGTGTTGGTTAAACGCAACAAAAACAGCTAAGGGCGTGATTTAGCTGCTTTTGTTCGCGGATTGTTTTGTCACATAGGTTTAGTAAGTGTTAGATCATGTGAATATGTGCAGCTATCTCCCTTATGACATCGGTCTTCAGCGAAGAAGGTACAAACTTTCGGCTGCTTTCTTTGCGCCGTGTGAGGAGTGGTTTTATCTCTTTTCAATCGTCTATTTTCAGCTTTTAACTGAGCATTTTCCCTCTCCAAATCAGCCATGCGCTTGAGTAATTGCTGTTGAACAGGGTCACCACTTGGTGAAGAGGGTTTTGCCGGCCCGTGTTCGTGTGAGGCTCGACCTTTGCCTTTGTTGCTAGACTGTTTGCTTTTCTGGCATTCCGTGATGGTTTTGTCTAATAAACCAGATTTGTCAAAACTTTTGAGGTCTGTTTTTCTTGGATGATAGGCTCCAGTTAATTCATCTATGACTTTTGCATGGTAATCTTCACCCGCCGTAATCAGTGTCAGCATCGTCTGTTGCGCGGTGTCTCGGTCAATACTGCCCTGATTAAGTGCATGCACCACCATGCCAAGCGGTGTTAAGGTGCGTTTTAGGTTGGGAGTTTGAGCGTTGAAGGGGAGTTCTAGATTCTGTTTGGTTGTTGCACCTTGCTCATACATGTGTGCGAGCACTTGATGACTACCATGTTCTGCAGCGAGGAAAAGGAGGTGGTGTGTGGCGACAAAATCCTGGAAAGATAAGGGTTTATCTCCCTTGTGCACTGTGCTTAGATTACCCCAAACATAACTAAATCCATCGGGGTTGTCTAGCAAGATGGCAAGCTGAAGGCCCTGGAGGCTGGAAAATAAATCTATTGCTGAAAGCGTATTTTTCTCAGAGGTGAAGCGCCAGGGTTCGTAGAATGTAAGGGGGGCAGGGAGTACTGCTTCTACACCACGATAAACACGAGGAAAGAGTTGCATGCTAATTGGACCATCATGAGCTGCAGGATAAGGAGTACTGTGTTCGTTTGCACAACGTAGGTTGGAATAGTCATTGTAGTAGCGTGCATTCGTTGTTTCTAAAGCAAAAGAAATATCTATTTGGATTATATCACTAGAGGAGGTATCGTTTTTTATCGGGAGTAATTGGCTTGCAAGGAATGGGAGTTCAGCCTTATTTTCGGTAGGGGTGTACTTGTAATC
>BQJM01000062.1 GCA_021604705.1 marine bacterium B5-7
GCTTAGAGGGGATGACAGAGCCCCACTGTCATTCCAGAATTTGCGTTAGCAAATGTCTGGAATCTAGATCCCAGACATTTTCCTGCGGAAAATTCTGGGATGACAAATGCAATTACCTGCACGTTTCGGGGATGACAGGAGAGAGAAGTACGTGAGAAGCGTGATCGGTGTGCTCCTTTCGGAAACCGTCGGCGGCAGGGATAGCCGCCGTCATCCCTGTCATTCCGGCGGAAGCCGGAATCTCCTGGCAGTACTGTGGTAATAGATGGAGATCCCGCGTCAAGCGCGGGATGACAGGAATAAAACTATTTTTTCTTCTTTGGAATATACAAGTCCGTAATCGTCCCCAAGAAAGATTCCGTTGCTTGTGCGAAGGTTTCTGATAACGTCGGATGTGGATGAATCGTCAACGCAATATCCTCAGCATCACAACCCATCTCAATCGCTAACGCAGCTTCTGAAACCAAATCACCCGCATGTGGACCCACCATCGCCGCACCGATAATACGATTGTTCTTATCAAACAATACTTTGGTCATACCCTCATTGCGGCCCATGCTGAGTGAACGCCCACTCGCAGCCCAAGGGAATGTACCTTTTTCATAAGTAATGTTTTGTGCTTTACATTCGTTTTCTGTGAGGCCAACCCATGCCACTTCTGGGTCCGTGTAGGCCACAGAAGCAATGCATTTTGGTTCGAAATAATGTTGCTGTCCAGCAATCACTTCAGCAGCCACATGGCCTTCTGGGATCGCTTTATGTGCCAACATCGGATCACCACAAATATCACCAATCGCGAAAATATGAGGCACATTCGTACGTTGCTGTCTGTCCACCGACACAAAACCACGCGCATCGACATTCACACCCGCTTTGTCTGCTGCAATACTGTCACCATTCGGACGACGACCAACGGCACAAAGGATTTGATCAAAACGTTGCGCTTCTTTTGGGGCTTTATCACCTTCAAACGTTACCCATAAACCATCATCTTTCGCTTCAACAGCCGTCACTTTAGTTTTCAGAAAAATATTTTCGTATTGTTTTTGAATGCGCTTTTGTAAAGGCATAACAACATCTTTATCGGCGCCAGGAATTACTTGGTCTTGCATTTCCACAATGGAAACTGCGCAACCCAACGCGTGATAAACCGTTGCCATTTCTAAACCAATGATACCACCACCTAACACTAACAAATTTCCATCTGTTTTCGGTAAGTCTAAAGCACCCGTGGAATCAAAAATACGTGGGTCGTCGGGTAAGAACGGTAACTTCACAGAACGTGATCCGGCAGCAATAATGGCATGCTGGAATTTAATCACTGTTTCGCCTTTGTCACCCTTCACCAACAATTCATTTGCACCAGAAAATTCACCCACACCTTGTACGATCGATACTTTGCGTTGCTTGGCTAGCATTTTCAAGCCACCCGTCAAACGCGAAACAACACTGTCTTTCCAAGTACGTAGTTTATTGGTATCAATCGTCGGCTTGCCAAAATCAATCCCATTCGCAGACATATGTTCTGCTTCGTCAATGACTTTTGCTGCATGCAACAATGCTTTAGAAGGAATACAACCCACATTTAAGCAAACGCCACCAATGTTTTCATAACGTTCGACTAAAACCGTTTTTTTACCCAAATCTGCTGCACGAAATGCTGCGCTGTAACCACCAGGGCCACTGCCTATGACGACAACGTCGGTTTCAATGATTTCTTGACTCATAATTATTCCCCTAATGTCATTAGATTATTGTCAGCCAATTGCTGCACTAAGAAACTGGTAAAACGCGCGCCATCTGCGCCATCGATCACGCGATGATCGTAAGACAAACACAAAGGCAACATTAATCGTGGCTCTAACTCACCCGATTTATTGTAGACAGGTGTTAGTTTCGCGCGTGACACCCCTAAAATACTTACGTCTGGCATATTCACAATCGGCGTAAAAGCGGTACCGCCAATACCACCTAAGCTAGAAATGGTTAAGCAACTACCCTGCATTTCTTGCATGGTTAAGCCCACTTCTCGTGCCTTCTTACTGATAGTGCCTAATTCTTTCGCCAATTCAATCGGTGATTTTTGATCAACATCACGAATGACTGGAACAACTAAGCCATTCGGCGTATCAACCGCAACACCAATGTGAAAATATTTCTTTAACACAACATTTTCACCACTGGCATCCAATGACGCATTGAATTGTGGTAACGCTTTCAGTGCTGCAACCACTGCTTTCATCAAGAAAACCAACAAAGTTAACTTCGCACCTTCTGACTCGGCTTTTGCTTTATTTGCTTTTCGGAAAGCTTCAATCTCTGTAATATCCGCATCATCAAATTGCGTCACGTGCGGAATTAACACCCAATTACGATGTAAATTCTTACCACTTAATTTTTTAATTTTCGATAATGGCTTGGTTTCTACTTCACCGAAACGAGAAAAATCAACTTTCGGTGCCTCTGGCAAAGCACTACCGCCGCCGGCCAGTTGGCTTTTCACAAATTGTTGAACATCTGTTTTGGTCACACGTTCATTCTGACCCATACCCTTCACTTGCTTCAGGTCTACCCCTAATTCACGTGCAAAGCGTCGGATAAGTGGGCTTGCATACACATCACTGCCAGCAATAGGAATCGTTGCATCCGTCCGCGCCTGAAAACGATCAGCCGGTGCTGCTCGTTGTTGTGGCGCAGGGGCAACGGTTTTTTTTGCCGGTACTTTTTTTGCGTCTGCTGCGTCAGTAGGCTTAGCAGGTGCTGCACTCGCAGCCATCTCCATCTCGCAAATCGCACTGCCTTCTGACACTTTGTCACCCACGGCAATACTAATTGCAGTCACCACACCAGCCGCTGGCGACGGCACTTCCATCGAGGCTTTATCACCTTCTAAGGTTACCAGCGACTGCTCAGCTTCCACGGTATCGCCAACAGCGACTAATACTTCAATGACATCAACATCAGTTGCGCCACCAATATCCGGAATGTTTATCGTTTGTGTTGCCACGGGACTACTCCTCTGTGGGTTGCGGTTTGTCCGCATCAATATCTAAAGTCTTCATTACTTTCGTCAATGCTTTCGCATCAAACTTCCCTTCATCAGACAGGGATTTTAAAGTGGTATACGCAACCATTTGCCAATTCACTTCAAAGAATTTCCGTAGAGCTTTACGTGTATCACTACGCCCAAATCCATCCGTACCTAAAGTCACGTAAGTGTGTGGCACATAAGCGCGAATATGATCGGCCATCATGTGCATATAATCCGTTGCCGCAATCACAGGACCTTCGCGATCTTGTAAACATTGGGTCGCATACGCTTGTTTGGTGTCGCCAGGATGTAAGCGATTATGGCGATCCACCGCTTGCCCGTCACGACGCAACAAATTAAAGCTGGTCACACTCCAAATATCTGCCGCAATCTTATGTTGCGCCCATAACCAATCTGCTGCTTCCATCACTTCACGTAAAATCGTACCGGCACCTAATAATTGCACGCGGGCTTTCGCATTTTTATCACCCGTACTTTGCAATAAGTACATACCTTTCTTAATGCCATCTTCCGCGCCTTCAGGCATAGCAGGATGTACATAGTTTTCATTCATCACTGAAATATAATAAAACACATCTTCTTGCTCAGTGAACATACGACGCATGCCATCTTGGATAATCACGGCTAACTCATAAGAAAAACAGGGATCGTAAGTAATACAATTCGGAATCATGTCCGCAATAATATGGTTATGTCCATCTTGATGTTGCAAGCCTTCGCCCGCTAAGGTTGTTCGACCGGCTGTGCCACCTAACATAAAGCCACGTGCACGCATATCACCCGCAGCCCAGGCTAAATCACCAATACGCTGAAAACCAAACATCGAATAATAAATATAAAATGGAATCATCGGCACATCATTCGTAGAGTACGACGTTGCCGCCGCAATCCATGAACTCATTGCACCGCCTTCATTCAATCCTTCTTGCAGAATTTGGCCTTTCTTATCCTCTTTATAAAACATTAATTGGCCGGCATCTTCAGGTTCGTAGAGTTGTCCAACGGGAGAATAAATCCCAAGTTGACGGAACAAGCCTTCCATCCCGAATGTACGAGACTCATCTGGTACAATAGGCACAATATGTTGTTTGAGCGCTTT
>BQJM01000063.1 GCA_021604705.1 marine bacterium B5-7
GTGGCCCGCTGAGCAACAACACAGGGAAGTGCTGACTAGCCTCTTGTATGGTTTTTGCTAATGTACGTTTAAGCATACCCCATACCTCCGTTTATCTGGGAACAGACTCCTAATATAAACGGAAAAATGATGAAACTCAAGCATTTTCCGTTTGATTGGGAGTTAACTACCAGATCTAACGGTAATTCAGCCTAAAATCAACCACATCTATAGTCAAACTGGCAATACATTGGATACATAAATGTAGTCAAAACAACAAGCAGCAACACTATGATACACTCCTTTTTTTTAATGGAGTGTATGCTATGCGTCGTTGCTTATTGCTACTAGGAATAGGACTTTGTTGTCATAGCTGGGCGACAAACGCAACGCAAACAACCGCGCAATACTTTGCTTCAATACAGCATGATCCTAACGCCGTACTCGCTTTCATTCAGCGTATGCCCAAAGGGGGAGAGCTGCACGATCATTTGGACGGCGCGGCCTATGCGGAGCATGTCTTGCACAATGCCAATCATGATCCAATTTGTATTTCCTCTAGCACGCTGATCCCTGAAGATAACACCGCTTGCCCCAAAGGATGGCGTTTAGATCAACTAGAACACTACCCAGCGCACTACAATGCCGTGATTGATGCATGGTCACTGCGACACTTTACAGCAACAGCAACACAATCCATGCAAGATCACTTCTTTGCAACATTCCCTCGCTTCGCCCCGGTTTTTTACAAACATCTCGGTGCCAACCTTGCGAGCGTCGTAAAACGTGCCGCAGCACAACATGAACAATATCTCGAACTAATCTTTGCAACCCAATGGCCAGCGGCTGCAGAACTAGCAAAACAAATTCCTTGGCAGAATAACTTCGCCACCATGCGAAAAAAACTATTAAAAGCAGGCATCCCCGCTTTAGCTAAACAAGTCTCCATCGATACAAACAATATGCTCGCTGAAAAGAATGCATTATTAGCTTGCTCTAGCAAAGATCCACAAGCAGCCTGCCGCATCAAGGTAAAATTCTTATATTTCGCATTCAGGATGATCGATCCAGCGCAAACCTTTGCACAATTACTTCTAGGGTTTGAAGTCGCACATCATGACCCGCATTTCGTCGGCATCAATCTCGTTGGCCCAGAAGCTGACGTTCATTCAGTCAAATATTATCATCAACAAATGCAAATGATTGGCTATCTACATAGCGTGTACCCTGATGTGCACATCAGTTTACATGCGGGCGAGTTGGCCCCCGAAGAAGTGCCGCCGCAAGTACATAGTTTTCATATTGCTGATGCCATCAAAACGGCGCATGCGGAACGTATCGGGCATGGCGTTGATATCGCCTCAGAAAAAAATGCGGACACATTGGTGAAGCGTATGGCCGAACAACCCGTGCCTGTAGAGATTTGTTTAACCAGTAATGCCGATTTATTGGGTGTGCATGGCAAACAACATCCCTTGCCGTATTACCTTGCTAATCATGTGCCTGTTGTCTTAGACACCGATGACGCAGCCATCCTGCGCACAAATCTGAATCAAGAATATTTGCATGCTGTGATGGATTATCAACTGGATTACCCAACGCTAAAAGACTTTGCGCGTAATAGCTTAAAGTACAGCTTCTTGCCGGGGAAAAACTTGTTCTCTGAACCTGCTTGCCAGAAAGCATTATTAAACCAAACTAAACCCAACGCTGTTTGTCAAAAGTTATTAACGCACAGTGACAAAGCACAACAACAGTGGCAATTGGAGCGCGCTTTTCAACGATTTGAACAACAGTTCATCGCGCCCTAGAAAAAATGAGTACCCGGCTTTCACATAGAACAGCGTGGGAGACTGTCACGCACAGCTTCCAACTGGTTAACAAGCTCATGATATTTCTGCGCTAAGTCGGGAAAGAGATCAAGCCGTCCTTGAATGTACGGCTGTATATTATCTACAAAATAGCAACAATCCTCATGCTCGAGCACACCTGATGATAAGAGTGCTTTCAAAATTTTGCCTGGCTCACGCGGCGTAGTGGGTGCCAAACAGTAGTGCGATTTCTGGTCGTCTTCAAGAAACCTAAAGAATCTTGAAGACGCCTCCGCATCGCGCCCAGGGAGATCTCTCAGCTTTATCTCGGTGTTCTTTAGCGCGCTGACTAGCACCGCTAAATAATCATTTTCGCAGCTAGGATTTAATAAATAACCATAAGCAATGATGCAGTCCAGGCACTGAGATAAATCAAATTTTTTATACGCAATAATCTTAAAAAAATCTTCCAACAAATGTCGCTGCCCAGAGAAATCATCCAGCACTTTTGCCAACGGCTCATACGCAGGAGAAGCCCCCCTAAGTGCTAATGCCAGAGGGCGATAATCAGAGGGCTCATGGCTATAATAGATTACCTTCGTCTTTGCTTTTTCCAATAAGGTTAAAAGCGTTTCTTCGTTGGGCTTAAAATGATTATCAGTAATGAGCGATTGCGCTGCTTCCAAATTATTTTTCTCAAGATACTGAAGAAAAAGACGCTGGAAGGACGCACTCAAGGCACAACCCGTTCAGGCACTTGCCAACCTTTATCAACATAATCAAGCACTGCACCAGGGCATGCAAACACACAAGCATCAATCCTAAAATACACCGTGATAGCAGAGAAGCCCAGGCAAGTTGTCACCTTGCCATTAAGGTCATCATCATTCGTTGCAGGCGTATCATCTGATAGCCATACTGGTGGCAACAATGTCTCTCTACTAGTAAGATACTCTGGAAATCTATGCTCTGCATTTTCTAGGAATCCCTGTTTCCAAGATGCAAGCACAGGATTTTGACGCTTGGCTAACTGTCCGTAAGCGACAGAAACATCAAGCCTTAAACGTTCCGGCTCGAGTAGCGTATTGATATACGCTTCAGCACCTTCTTTTCTTAGTGCATCCTCAAATAGCGGAAAAAAATCAGGGATATTGTCAGCAAAAAGAAGTGTCAACTGTCGTTCCAACAGAGTAGTGGCATTTCCCCCTTCACGATTTTCTGCCGTAGCATATTCAGATTTTTTCCGCAGCAGCAATTTAAAGAATCGCTGCAAAAAATTTTGCGCGCCTAACAAATCACACTCGTTGTACAATAAAGCCTGCACGAGCAACTGTTGATAGGCAGAATCAATCAGAATTTCAAGATCGGGGGACATTCAAACCTCTTTTTTAATCATTAATCTCGCTTAGGTCTTAGCTAAGCTGCGAAATGGTAACATAATGACCAGACAAAAATCAATACAAAGAGTAAAAAACACCAACAAAAACAAGCAAGCCCACCCACTGATTATTCAGGAAAGCCTGAAAGCATCGGGTGGGGTCACGATCTTTGATTAAGGTGAATTGGTAGACGAATAAGAAGCCAGCCCCCAGCAATGACAGCCCATACGGCAAGCCCAAG
>BQJM01000064.1 GCA_021604705.1 marine bacterium B5-7
ATCAGTATCAATATCAGTTTCAGTGTCACAGGGAGATCCCGGACTTACAGGTGAGCCACAAGATGACGCTGACGTCGTCGCGTCCTCCGCTGGAGAATCTGTCTCCGACGCCGCTGCTTCTTGAGATGCCTTTATTGCATCAAGCATTTGTTTTAACGAACCAATAAGTGATCGCACAGCTTGTTTCAACGCAGTAACATCACCCCATACACGCGCCACCTCGAGCATTGGAGATACTGATTCTGCATCGCAAGATTGCGCTGTACTGACAGCACCAGCTGCCGCTTGAAACAATGCCGCCGCATCGGTGCACACTGACAAGTCAGGCATCTCTGTTGCTGCGATGACATCTTGTAAGGCTAAACGTGCCTGATCCTGCAGCCATGGCAGCTGCTGTACCTGCTCGATCTCCAGTGCTTGCAGAAGTTGTAAGCTCAGATAAGCTTTCGCATACTTAGCAACTGTCGCATCATCAAAATGCTGACAAGTGTCTAAGCCCAATAAAATAGCTTGCTGCTTTTCATGCTGGCTCACACCTTCTGCGCATGCCGCATTGGCAATCAAGATTAGCTGCAATTGAGGCTTCGCTGCTGCCCATGTGGCGCCAACCGTTTGTGCGGCAACATGATTTGCTAATGCTAAATACGTATTCGCCGTTCCATAATTACCATTCTTCACATTACGATTAAGCTTTTTCAGCACGCCCAGCCACTTATCCACATCATCTGTTGCTAATAACGCAACACTGGGCCATGCCGTATGCATGTCATTATCCATTGCAGGCAAACCCTCACGTAAGGAGGTGGCGAGTGCAGAGGCCAAAAAATCACCCTCATAGGGTACTGCTTCATTTCCTACGCTTCCTAGCATATTACCCATGGTGTCGCTCCGCGTGATTTGTAATTCATGATCGATGGCCGCCAGTAATGCGCGGTCATCCGGACATACCCGTTTTGTTTGATGCAGTACGCGTTGATACAAACTAAACCAAGATTTTTTATCCTCGCCTTCAAGCGCCATAAAGCACTGTGTTTTTAATTGTTTAGCAAGCGCCAACAAATGGCCTCTCTCATGCAAATGTTTTATAAAATATTGCTGGGCACCTGGTAGTGTCTTCAATTGTCGCAATGCCCTAGTTTGCGCAACCTCCACGATATCTGTCGCATGCATATAATCCGCTAAATGTATGCTCGTCGGAAGCGGGCCATAGAGTTCTTCACAAAAAGGAATCACCGTCGACACAAAAGCTGCAATATTTCTTTCTACGAAATGTTTTTTCATCGCAGCCAATATTTTTCCTACCACTGCTGCCGCGGAGCTTGCCCTCAGATCCACAGTTCCTTTATCTATCACAGAAGAAAATACTTCCTTGACTAATCCGATCGGGTTTTGAGCAACCTGCTGCGCATCATATTCTGCTTGCAAAGAATCACTGGATTCTCCCGCCATTCTATCCAGATAAGCAGCAACAGCCTCTTTTAATTCAGGAACCGCTGACTTATCTAATTTCAATAACAAACAAATTTGATTAAACAACAATTCAGGTTGCGTTTTATGGAGCAACAAATCAACATCATTCTTCAACAAACTTAAACAAGCCAGTGCATTTTTTATCAAATTTCCATATCGGCGCTGCTGAGGAACCTTCTTTCCTATTTGCAGGAGATAAAACATTCTGGCGCTAGATTGGTACCAACGTGCTATACGGGCATGTATTGTCTCTAGCAAGACCTCACCCTCTTGATGCTGCTTCTGGTAAGCATCCATCCTCAGCAAAACCCAGGCCTGCACCATAAACCAGATGTCTACCTTTCCAATTTCCGCTGTCATCGATGCACTCTCCAATACACCAGATGAAATAATCAGTTGATGCAACAATTCATCAACATGCAATGTAAGTGCCAAATGCTCTGAAACAGAGAAACTATCACTCGCGCTGAGAGAAAGCACCGGCAGCGCTAAAAGACTATACCAAACACGATGCCATGAGGCTTGCCTTGTTTCATCAAGATGTAGCGACGGCAGCATCGCTGGCAATATACCGTCACGTTTCGTTTTTTTTATTAATGCCATGAGCGCCGCAGAGTTACCATGGGCAAGTGCGTCAACAAGCAGTCGACTTGGTTTATTACTGGATGTTTCAAAGCGCCTGCTCACATCAGACCAAGGTACGAAACCATCTGGCCATGTCGGCACAGCTAAGACAGGCATTTCTTCGGAAACCTTGGCATTGAGCTGAGTGACAATCCAACCATGGAACTGACCGAGTGCGATAACACAGCGTCCTTGGACGTTAAAGTCACGAAAACAAGCATATAATGCCGCTTGCGTCCCTTCATCTTTTTTACTGAGGCCTTCTTTAAAAATACGAACCAGCGTGTCACGTCTGTTAAATGGGCGCTCTAAGGAAGCCACATTCTGGGTAACGCGCGCGCTAAACTTGTATTTCAGCATCGATGCATAAATAAGATTGAGACACTCATCCGTTAATTCTTTTTCTGGGAAAATGCCGCGTATTTTTTGTTTAAAGGTTTCTTCACTAATTACTTGACCATCAATGAATAAACCCTCGACCCAATGAGTGGGGGTCGTCTGTAAAACAAGTATGACGTGCAAACAAAAAGCCAACAACTGGCTAGTATTTTCCGCTAGAGACATCCTAACAGCGGTTTCTTTCAGACGCTGCGCGTCAATATCCGCAAGAAGATTAGACATCATGGATTTGCATACGCGCGCCAATGGATGAGTCGCCTGCGTTTGATGGCTTGCTGCGGCGCTATCTAGCGAAAATAACCCCTGGGCGGCAATCGTCCAACGTGCGGCATCTTGCTGACCAGCCAATTCATAGTGAGCATGTAATTCTTGTAAAACGCGCTCGAAAAGCCCATAACACTGTCCTAAGGTTTGCGTGTCAGTTGACGTCATTTCGCCTAATATCAGTCGTACTTGCCCTAGTAATAAGGCTTGATATTGGCGTACGGCTTCAAAGGTGTTTGGTGCTGGGTTGCCATCAACCAAGGTTTGTTTAACCAAGGCGATACGCTTTTTCGCACTCGCGAGTTTTTCTTTACTCGTCAACGTAGACAATGGCGGCAAGTCAAATGTTTCTGACAGTCCGCGCAGCTCACGTGCAGATTTCAGATGTAAGTTCTGCACATTTCTCCACTCGTTATTTTCATCAAGCGACCAATCTAAGCCTGGCACACTATCGATGTCCATCGGCAATACATTATCTTGTGGCCCATTAGCAATCGCCAGCAGTTCTTCGGCTTGTTGCTGACGCGCAGCCGCCATTTCTGCATCTACGATAGCTTGGTTTGCAGGGTTTTCCCATATCCGCACATC
>BQJM01000065.1 GCA_021604705.1 marine bacterium B5-7
ACTACGAAGAGCGATACCGTCAACGCGTGTTGCATCATTTGACTGTCCGTGCTCAGAAGCTGGGATTTAATCTCACTCCCGCTCCCAAGACCGTTTAATATCTGCTGTAAAACCAGCGTGTTAAATTTGTTTCTTGAAAGAGCTGTAATTGGTTTGATTTTGGTTTGTTACTGATTTTAGTCCTGGTTGTTCCACGGCCATTGCGTGATGATGGGCCGCTTGTTCTAAATACTCAGATGCTGCTTTTTCGTATTTACGAATCTTGAAAGCAATGTGTTTCTTGATTTTATGACCATTTCTGCCAAGGTAGCTGGTACGTGGTTTATGGTTAACAATGTCTTTTTGTTCTTCTACCTTAGCCTGCATTTCTTTGGCTAGGTTCTCAAATTGGGTGGCCAAAGCCTCATGTTCGTCAGCACTGGTGGCGAATGAATTCGTTGACACACCAAACACCAAAAGTACTATTAATGAAATTAATACAAAGCTTTTTTGGGTTGCTGTTTTCATGATGACTTCTCCTAGTAATTTGACTTGTGACCATTGTAGATAAGTCAACACGCTGAGTATATTAGGAGAACTATTATTCTTTACTAAGGTAAACCATTAGAAAATATTTTAGTATTGGTTCCGCCGTGCTTTATGCAAGTGATGAGTTACCGGAATTATTATTTGTGAGGCAACAAAGCGAAAAAGGAACCCTTTTGACACATGAGGGTAGGGTGCTTAGGGTCGGAAGCCGACACGCTTCTTCATCACATTTTCCTTAAACAATATAACATTAATCTACTACAAACATAGTTCAACATTTTTTACATTCACCAACCTATAGAACGTACTGCGTGAAATCTGCATTTGTTTGCAAATTTCTTTCACATCCAATCCTTTATCTTCATGCAATGTTTTAGCCATTTTTACACGAGGATCATCTGGCGATAATGGTTTGCGTCCACCTGTTTTGCCTCTAGCTCTGGCAGCTTCAAGCCCTGCCCGTGTCCGTTCCTGAATAAGCCGCCGTTCAAACTGGGCGAGGGATGAGAATATATTGAATACCAGTTCACCACTGGCCGTGGTGGTATCAATAGCACCGTCACAGATAGAACGAAACCCTATGCCACGCTGTCGCAATTCTTCAACGAGACTTACCAGATGCGACATAGAGCGGCCAAGCCGATCCAGTCGCCAGACGAGAAGGGTATCGCTTTTCTTCAATTGAGATAGACAAGCATCCAGTCCAACACGCTGCGATGTTGCGCCAGAAATCTTGTCAGTGAAGATATGCTCGTCGTTACAGCCTTCATTTTTTAGTGCATCAAGCTGCAAAGCCAAATCTTGATCGCCTGTGCTAACTCGCGCATAGCCATAGAAAATGCCAACTTCTTCTTTACTTAATAGGGACAATACACGCTCTCCATCATTGGAAAATGTTTTACATTGCAGGTGGCAAGAATCAGATTTTTACTTTCCGCAGAAGAAGCAAGCAGCGCATCAACGATACCAACACCATGACTTTTGCCATACTGCCGCCGATACAAGCCGCCTTTAATGGCCGCTTCATCATTCAAGGGAATTACAGGGAAATGCTGCACCAAATTATCGAGCAAAGCGCGTTCTTTTCCTTCTCGAACGCCAGCATATAGTTCGGCAACGGTGAGGGCTGAAAGGAAAGGGGGGTTCTCTAATCCTTCCAAGAATTGTGCGGCCTTTTCATTGCCACGAAAAAAATCAATTAAGATGCAGGTGTCTATCAAATAATGCGGCATTCCTAACGATCAAACTCCTCACGAATAGTTTGCATACGTTGCTCTGCGGTCTTGTCGTCCGACCACATGCCTTTCATATCGTGCAGGGCTTGTTTCCATTGATAAAGCATGACGTTCTTTTTTGACAGCAATAAATCAACCGCTTCGCGAATAAGCTCACTTTGGCGTGTTCCAGAAGTGAGGGCAAGAGATTTGAGTGCTTGTTCTTGCTCTTTGGATAAATAAACTTGTGTACGTACCATAGAATCTTGTTTCATATACAGTAATGTATATGTTAAAACCAAATAATACAAGTCTTATTTGATATATGTCTCATTTATGCTTCTATGTGGTGAGTTTACGGGACTTTGATTTGTGAGACAACAAAACGGGACAATTTTAGGGCTGTTTAATGGATAAACAGGGTAGGGCGATAGTGTCCCGTAAAACGACCGTTTTTCGAGACACCAAAATTATGTTTCATTTGTGAGTTTTCTCACATCGTTGCTACTCAACTTAATGGCACAGTAGTTTAAGTTAGTAGATTTCGTTGGGAAGAAACCTAGGCAGCGTATCCGCGCCAGATTAATTTGAAGAGTTGATGGAAAGTGCCGCTAGCGCCCTTGATTATTGGATTTGTGCGCGTTTTTGAGATCATTATCTCCTGAATTCGTATAATAAGTGCATAACCTCTGAAAAGTGACTGAAGCAATACACAGTAGTTTGAGACAAGTCTCAGGTGTAAAGTAAACAGTCGCCAAACGATTTACAGAGGTTGAAAATGAGCTATACACACCTGAGCC